>JAUWLY010000020.1 GCA_030613445.1 Candidatus Stahliibacteriota bacterium
TCTATTGTACCATCACGCAACCCCTCAATCACTGCTTGTCGGTCTTGCTCACTGCGTATCGGTGGATTTACTTTGAAATCGGTATTAAACCCTGCTAACAATTCATCATTAAAAAAGAAATAATGTGGACATGTTTCACAGGTGACTTTAAGCCCATCTTCTTTGGCTCTTCTTATCAAATCTATTGAACCCTTAGTTGAAATGTGACAAAGGTGCAGCCTGGCGCCAGTAAATCGCGCAACCAGTAAATCCCGGGCAACGATAACCTCCTCAGCGATCGCCGGTGACCCACTCAAACCAAGGCGGGTTGAAACGACCCCTTCATTCATAAGACCGTCTTTGGCTAAAGCTCTATCGATTGGATGGTCGAAGATTGGCACGTTGAAAGCTTTGGAATATTCAAGCGCGTGTCTAAACACATTGCAATCAACCACAACATCTCCATCGTCAGAAAACCCTTTTGCTCCCGCCTTTGTTAACTCGCCAAATTCGGTGAGCTCCTTGCCCAGTCTTTTCTTTGTAATCGCGGCAATAGGATACACTCTGCAAAGGTTAACCCGTGCCGCCTCCTTATAAACGTAGTTGACCAACCCCTCATTATCAATTGCCGGGGTTGTATTCGGCATGCAACATATTGTCGTAAAACCCCCTGCAATAGCTGCCTGACAACCGCTTTCAATAGTTTCGGCATCAGGTCGACCTGGATCCCGTAAATGGCAATGTAAGTCAAAAAATCCCGGACCAACAATTTTACCTTTTGCGTCAATTATCTTTGCACTTACGTTCTTTATATTCTTTTCGATCTTCTCGATTTTGTTCTTGTGAATCAAAACATCCGATACTTCATCAAAGTTAGTCTCAGGGTCAATGACTCTTCCGCCCTTTATCAAAATATCAGCCAAGTTTCCCTCCTGCATGAACGAATAAAACCGCCATCCTGATCGCAACGCCATTCGTAACTTGGTTTAGAATAACTGATTTACTACCGTCGGCAACGTCTGGATCGATCTCAATCCCACGATTCGTAGGTCCTGGATGCATAATAATACCTTTTTGCTTCATGCTCGCAGCCCGCTCCTTGGTCAAACCGTAGAGTGTTCGGTATTCCCTCAGTGAAGGGAATAACCCCGTTTCCTGCCTTTCTAATTGGATACGCAAAGCCATAACAACATCATAATCCTGAATTATGGCATCCATATTGTAGAAAACATCCACCCCAAGATCCTCAATAGCCAGCGGAATTAGAGTAGGTGGTCCGCACACCGCGACCTCAGCACCTAATGTTTTCAACCCAAATATATTCGACCGTGCTACCCGGGAATGCTCTATGTCACCAATGATCAATACCTTGAGACCTTTGAATCTTCCAAATTTTTGCCGCATTGTCATCAGGTCTAAAAGAGCTTGGGTCGGATGCTCATGACCGCCATCACCTGCATTCACCACAAACGCATCAAGATTCTCGGCAAGTATCTTGGCTGCACCCGGTGCAGAATGTCTCACTACCACACCATCTACTTTCATTGCCTCAATATTCTTTGCGGTATCAAGTATTGTCTCACCTTTTTTTACACTTGATGCTGACTGGGAAAAATTGACGATATCAGCTGACAATCTCTTTGCTGCAATGCTGAATGAGATCTGGGTACGAGTCGACGGTTCAAAGAAAAGCGTGAGTATTGTTTTACCTCGAAGCGAAGGCACAAATGGTATCGGTCTCTCTAATACCGCTGCAAATTTCTCAGCTAAATCGAGGTATTGAATTATCTCCCGGCTAGTTAGATTTTCTAGGCCCAGAAGATCCTTCTTCTTGGGCATTATTTCTCTTCTTTCAAATCTTTTATCGTTAGCTGTCTTATCTTGGGTCTTGCTTCTTCCTTAAGCTTTATCCTGGACTTCAACTTACGCTTTTTAACAGGGACTTTCTTCTTGCGGTAGTAATGGATCAAGACACTGTCTTCTCCATCTATCTCATTAACGTGGACATCGACTATTTCGCTCTTCGCGGTTGGTACACGCTTACCGACAAAATCAGCTTGAATGGGTAATTCTCTGTGCCCACGGTCAACCAACACAGCCAGTTGAATTGCCTTGGGTCGACCAAAATTGAAGATCTCTTCCATTGCCGCCCGTATCGTCCTGCCTGTATAAAGAACATCGTCAACCAGGACAATTGTCTTTTTACTCAAATCAAATGTAATGTCTGTACTTTCGATTATTGGAGTATCCGAAACGAGCTGTAGGTCATCACGATACAAAGTAATATCCAGCGCACCGATCGGAATCTTCCTACCTTCGCTCTTTTCTATCCGCTCGGCAAACCGGCAAGCAATAAAATCACCGCGTCTTTTTATCCCAATCAGTACTAAATTTTTTGTTCCCTTGTTTTTTTCGATGATTTCGTGGACAATCCGAACCAGAGCACGCCTTATTTCTGACTCGGTCATTATGGTCTTCATTAAACGTAATTATAGGCAAAATGCACCCCAAGTCAAGTGATGGTGATAGAAACTTACTCGAAGAGTAAAGAGTTACTGTTCCTCTCACCTTGTTCGAGACAGGCGAGCCTTGTCGAGAACATCATATCGTGGATGATATGAGAACTATTTTATGTTCTCCTCGGCAATATACCCTCTTCCTTTTTAAGGAAAACGCACATACTCTATTTCCTCTTCCTTTTTAAGGAAAACGCACATACTCTATTTCCTCTCCCTTTTCAAGGGAGAGGATAAAGGTGAGGGTTTCCTAACATGTCTATTGAACAATCTGTCCAAGTTTCTGATAGTGAACCTTACTGTATCACTTATTCAATAATCTCTATCTGCGCTGATCCCTTGAGAATGATTTCAGGTTTACCCTTATACTCCTTGATTAGACCTTTGACACGGACTTTCCGATTGAGAAAATAGTCCTCTGGTCGGGCAGGGAATTTATCGAAATCACTTGAGAAAATCACCGCGGTGAAGTACTTTTTCCAATTCTTATGGAAATTCAGAAAACAAACCTTGCCAGTATTATTTGACACCACGATTTTTCCTTCGACAATTTTTTCTTGGCCATAATATTGTGCAGCATCGCGCCAGGAAATAACGTCTCGGTGGATTTCTTCATGCGATTCTGTTCTTGCAATAGTGGACGTGTCAGGAGACTGAAAGACTGCAAATGACCATAATCCTCGTCTGTTCCTGCATGCAATTTGCTCAAGTTCTTCAAGTTCTTTTCGGTAGAGTGTGTCCGGTGGATAGAAACGCGTCTCAACATAACCCATAATAACCAGCTCTGCGTTGATGAATTTATCGCCAACATAAACGTACCTCAATATCCTTCCGTAATCGTCTTTGTCTGAAACATCCCTTTTTAAATAGACGTCTTTATTAAAGGCCAGCAGAATAAGAGCATCCTTGGCGATATCAGCACCCGGCTCACTTATCTCCGTAGCGTTTATCCCTAATAACCTAACTGTCTCGCCACCAGCAGTTTTGAACGTGTCGCCGTCAATCACTTCGATGACCCGGTTGGTTTTCATACAAGTAGGAAATATATACAAGGAAATCAAAAGCAAAAATTGTATTTTATACTTAACCATGCGTCATTATAATGAAATATCCTTGCTTGTCAAATCATTTACAAGAGATCTCTGAAGAACAAAACATCTCTGAGCAACCTCTGTTCTGCAAAGCAAAAGAGCTCAAGAAACCGCTAAACACTTAAACTCGACAATTCTAATGCTTGACATTCGCTATATTGCGATTATATTGTCCTTTGAGGTTGAAGTTACTTCAGGTCATAGTTATAGTGGTTCTACGAAGGAGAAAATTAGAAGATCTTATATTATGAAAGAACAGCATGTTGTTATTACTGGATTGGGCGCTGTAACGCCAATTGGTGTGGGTGTTAAAGATTTCTGGGAAGGATTAATAACCGGGCAAAACGGAATCGCGCAAGTTACGCATTTTGATGTAACGGATTTTCGTTCTAAACTCGCGGCCGAGGTGAAAGATTTTCACACTGAAGGATGGATCGACGAAAAATCGGCAAAGCGTATGGATCGTTTTACTCAGTTTGGACTCGTTGCTTCTGCTATGGCAATCCAAGATGCTGGATTGGAATCGTTTTCATTTGACCAAAACAGGGCAGGTGTTATCATCGGTTCTGGTATAGGCGGTTCACAGACGATCGAAGAAGGTTATATCAAGCTTAATAAAAATGGACCCAAAAGTCTAAGTCCGTTTCTTGTATCCAAACTGCTCGTGAATATGGCAGCATGTATGGTCTCCATTAAACATGGTTTGAAAGGACATCTTTCTGCACCCTCGGTGGCTTGTTCTACGGGTTCGAACGCCATTGGCGATGCATTCCGAATTCTTCAGAGAGGAGATGCAGATATCATGCTTGCAGGAAGTTCCGAGGCTTGTATAACCCGTTTATCCTATGGCTGCTTCTGTGCTACACGATCTATGTCTCAAAGTACTTGTGCCGAAAGTGCTTGCCGACCCTTTGATAAAAACCGTGATGGTTTCTTAATGGGAGAAGGGGCCGGTATTGTTGTTTTGGAAAGACTGGAGCATGCGCTCAATCGAGGAGCAAAAATATATGCTGAGATCCTTGGCTACGGCAATACCGCCGATGCCTACCACTTTACTGCACCAGAACCCCATGGCGATGGAATGATCCGAGTTATGCAGGCAGCGCTCAAGGATGCTTGCATGGACCCGAAAGAAATTGGATATATCAATGCCCATGGTACATCCACTGTTTTAAATGATAAATGTGAAAGCAAAGCCATTATGAATGTTTTCGGCAATCATGCAGAAATTTTGAAAGTCAGTTCAATAAAATCAATGATCGGTCATCTTATGGCAGCAGCAGGCGCCGTGGAATTCGTGTCTACTGTGATGAGTGTGTTTACTGGTAAACTCCCTCCAACCATCAATTATAAGGAACCTGATCCCGACTGCCCTCTCGATTACGTTACGAATGGTGTTGAGTCAATTGATTTAAATGCTGCAATGAGTAATTCCTTTGGTTTTGGTGGAGGAAACGCATGTCTCATCATAAAAAAGAAGTAAAAATAAATGGAAATCCCTAAGCTTCGAATCGGAACTTTTACCTCAGATATACCTATTATCCAGGGAGGCATGGGAGTTAGGGTTTCTCTTGCTTCACTCTCTTCAGCAGTAGCAAACGAAGGTGGAATCGGCACGATCTCCAGCATTGGTCTCGGGGATATCGAGGCTTCAAAGCAGGAGTATGAAAGAATATCCCGGGAAGCACTAATAAGAGAGATCCGCAAGGCAAAGAGCAAAACAGATGGTCACCTCGCTGTAAACTTCATGGGTGTCCTCAGCAATGTTAATGATTTGATCAAAAGCTCGATAGACGAGGGGATTAAAATGATCGTTTTTGGTGCCGGGCTGCCCACGAAACTTCCAGATTTAGTCAATGACCCCAGTGTAAACCTTGTGCCTATCATCAGCTCTGCCAGAGTTGCGGAATTGATCCTGCGAATCTGGGACAAACGGTATGAAAGAACTGCCGATGGATTGATCCTGGAAGGTCCTCTGGCCGGAGGACATCTCGGTTTCTCCGAAGAACAACTTGAACATCCAGAAGAATATTCCCTCGAGAAACTCTTGCCTGAAGTCTTAGAATCCATTAAACTCTATGAGGATAAGTATGCAAGGAAAATACCGGTCATCACTGGAGGCGGTATTTATGATGGGAAAGACATCGCTCGGATGCTTTCTCTAGGCGCCTCGGGCGTTCAGATGGGAACCCGTTTTGTCTGTACTGCAGAGTGCGGTGTGTCTCAGGAATTCAAGCAAGCCTATTTGGATGCCAAAGAAGAGGATATCGTTATTATTAAAAGCCCTGTGGGTATGCCAGGCCGGGCGATTAAAAATACTTTTCTAAAAGATCTGGAAGTTAAGAAAAAAATGAAGATAAAATGTCCCTACAGGTGCCTCACAATTTGTAAAGTCGATAAAGCTCAATATTGTGTTGCCCTGGCTCTAGTAAATTCATATTTTGGCGATGTGGATCACGGTCTTATTTTCTGCGGCCAGAATGCGTATCGTATTAATAAAATTATTACTGTTAAAGAACTTATCCAGGAACTTCTCTCCGAACTCAAAGCAGCCTAAGTAAATTTTTAAAAAATTAGTGAAAAAATCATGAATGCGCGAGGAAAGTGTCATAATGTCATATACCGTCCCCACTTTTTTCATTAATATTCTGTCGTTATTGATTTGATCCCAAATCAGCCACACCCTCCTCTACTGTCATCGTCCGACTCGCTGTAGTCCTGAGTTGCATGTCGAAGGGATCGGACGATCCAGTTCCTTTATAGTTTGATCCCATTTGTTTACTAGAGCCAGAATGAAGAAAACAATTCCCCATTATACACGATAACGGGGACCTGATTCCCACAACGGCCACAATTACCAATTACGTCGTGGAAGTTAAGAAAGGGTCTTGACAATCAATTCTCCACTCTTATAATATACATAGGAGGAAGGAAATCATCTCGATACTTCTACTTGTTTTGTCTATCTTACCTGGTTTATCAATTGATGGTAAATTGATGCCTGAACTTAAAGCGCAACTGGCAGCAGCTGATGCGGATCAGATAATTGAAGTCATTGTCCACATGCGCGAGCAGGCAGATTTATCGGCATTGCCTGATGGAGCAACCAAAACAGAAAAACTTCTCTACCTTCAAGAATTTGCTAAATATCATCAGGATGATTTATTGAAGTATCTACAAAGTCTTGGGAATAAGGTAACGGTCAATCAAACCTGGTGGATCTTCAATGGTTTAATGTTTATGGCAACAAAGGATATCATTGAAACTGTTGCCGCACGCAGTGATGTCAATTATGTAATTGATAACTTTGAGGTCAGACTCGAAACTAATTTTAACAAATATCCCAATGATACCAGAATTAGAACACCGGAATGGAATATTTCAAAAATCATGGCAGATTCGTGTTGGACAGCAGGGTATACGGGTGCAAATATAATCATCGGGCATATTGATACTGGAGTGGATACATCACATCCGGCACTTGAAGGCAATTTCAGTGGCTACTGGTTTGATGCAGTCAATGGGCAACCGGCTCCTTATGATGACCATGGACATGGTACGCATAATGCCGGTGTAATATGCGGCGGCGATGGTTTTGGTCCTTTTACGAATGATATCGGCGTTGCGCCAGGTGTACTTCTTGCAGTGGCAAAGGCATGCAATGCCCAGGGGTCAGGACAACCATCCTGGATCCATAATGCAATGCAATGGATGGCGACACTACCAGTTAAGGTAGTCTATAGCGGCTGGGGTTCGGCTTCCACCACGAATTTAGAATATTGGAATGATTGTATGAACTGGCGAAATCTTGGGATTTTCCCCATTTTCCCGGTTGGTAGTTCTGGTCCAGGTGCTGGAACTGCAGGAACGCCGGCAAATTATCCTATTAATATAGGTACAGGAGCTACTGATAGTGGTGATAATGTGGCCAGTTTTTCTTCACGGGGACCCGCACCCAATCAATCACCATGGAATGATCCCCAATACTGGTATCGCCCTGATTGGCATCTCATCAAACCCGACATTGTTGCACCGGGAGTAAATATACGTTCAAGCATACCGGGCGGAGGTTATCAGCTGTGGAGTGGGTCGTCTTTTACCTCTTCCCATGTTGCGGGTGCAGCAGCAATTTTACATGAAAGAGATTCTACATTAACTCCTGAAGAGTTGTATAACATTCTCTTGGAAAATGCTGATCATCCTTCCCAGGGTGAGCCCTATCCCAATAATAATTACGGTTGGGGAAGGTTAAATGTCTGGAACGCGTTGCAATCAATACCTAGAGTTAAAGAACAGGAAACATACATTGTCAAAAAAGACTTTCTCATGCCAACAATTATCAGCGGTCCATTGCACTTGCCACAAAATCAAGATGTAACAGTATTTGATATTTCAGGCAGAGAAGTAGACCCGCCCTACCTTGCTTTTGGGGTGTACTTTATTGAAGATGATAATAAGATTATTCAAAAAATTATTATTATAAAATAAGGAGGATGTGATGTTTTCAATAATTGTTTTTGCACTTGTTGCTGGCGTGATACATCCCCAACTTCAGACAAAGCTCGATGTATTACCAGACAATGAACCAATAGAAGTCATTGTCCACATGCAGGAGCAGGCAGATTTATCGGCATTGCCTGATGGAGCAACCAAAACAGAAAAACTTCTCTACCTTCAAGAATTTGCTAAATCTCATCAGGAAAACCTTTTAAACGACCTGGGGAAGCTAAGTAATGTAACAATTCTTCAAACCTGGTGGATCTTTAATGGTTTAATGTTTACAGCGACAAAGGATATCATTGAAACTGTTGCCGCACGCAGTGATGTCGATTATGTAATTGATGATTTTGAAATTCAAATTGGAACATCTTCAGACCAAAATACAATACTGACACCCGAATGGAACATTAGTAAGGTGAGCGCACCTGAGTGCTGGAATGATGGCTTTGATGGAGCAGGTATTATTGTTGGTAATATTGATACCGGTGTAGACGTGAACCACCCGGCATTCCATGGTCGATGGGTGCCCGGCGGCTGGTACGATGCAATAAATGGTGTCTCAGATCCCTATGATGACCACGGTCATGGGACTCATGTGATGGGAGTTGCATGTGGTGGCGATGGTAATGGACCTGATGTTAATGACATTGGGGTTGCGCCAGGAGCCAATTTTATAGCGGCCAAGGGCTGAAACAGCAGTGGTTCGTGCCCGTTGGGCGCGCTTCACAATTGTTTTTCATGGTTTGCAGGACAAACAGTACATGTCTGTAACATCTCCTGGGGAGGATCTTCAAGTACTGAGTTTTGGAGTGATTGTGCTAATTTGTACAATTTAGGCATCTATATCATTGGTATACCATGTACTAGTACACCAGGACATACAGCGTCACCAGGCGATTATCCCTGCGTGACGGGTGTGAGAGATATAACTTTGCCTGGTCAATACGATTCCTGTGGCCCTGCCCCAAATCAATCACCCTGGAACGATAGCACATTTTGGCAGAGACCGGACTGGAATAGAATTAAACCAGACATCTGTGCACCAGGTGAAGGTATCCGTTCATCAATTCCTGGTGGTGGATACGGCTCAATGAGTGGTTCATCGATGGCGTGTCCTCATGTAACAGGTGCAGTGGCAATCATCTGGCAGAAGGATTCGAGTCTTACAAATAAGGAAATATATAATATTCTGCTCGATAATGCTGATCGGCCACCAGGAGGAGAACCCTATCCGAACAATATATATGGTTGGGGGTTTCTCAATTGCTATGCAGCTCTTCAGACAATAACTATTAGAGAACAAAAAGATAGTACTATTACACAGGAATATGTTCTTCCAACAATTATCAGTGGTCCATTGCACTTGCCACAGAATCAAGAGGTAACAGTATTTGATATTTCAGGCAGAGAAGTAGACCCACCCTACCTTGCTCCGGGGGTGTACTTTATTGAAAATGATAAAAAGATTATTCAAAAAATTATTATTATAAAATAAGGAGAATTTGATGTTTTCAATAATTGTTTTTGCACTTGTTGCTGGCGTGATACATCCCCAACTTCAGACAAAGCTCGATGTATTACCAGACAATGAACCAATTGAAATCATTGTCCACATGCGCGAGCAATATCCATACGATGACGTGGCGTATCTATCCAATCAGGGAAAGGTGAGAATATTTAGAAACATTGCCCACACCAGCCAGCAGCCATTGGTTGAATTTCTTAAGCAGTATCCTGAAAAAGTTTTTGATATCGAACAGTTCTGGGTGTTTAACGGAATAAATCTTGAATGCACAAAGGCGATTATTGAAAAAATTGCCCAAAGAAACGATGTGTGGTTTATATCACATAATGCAAAGATACAATTACCACCAACAGAAAAAGGAAAAGAGATTCCTTCCCGAGCAATCGAGTGGAACATTCAAATAGTCATGGCGGATTCCTGCTGGGCAGCTGGGTATACCGGGGATAGCGTATACCTTGCGATTCTGGATACAGGCGTGGACACCGCCCATCCTGCTTTAGAAGGTAATTTTGGTGGTTACTGGAATGACCTGGTTAATAATCTCCCGGATCCCTATGATGATCATGGCCATGGTACGCACAAAGCAGGAATTATGTGCGGGGGTGATGGGTTTGGTCCTTTTACAAACGATATCGGCGTGGCACCTAATGCTTTATTAATTGTCGCAAAAATATTCGACTCACAAGGATCTGGATCAACCAATGATATCCATGACGCGTTTCAGTGGATTGCCAGTTTAAAGGCTGATTCGGGAATTAATGTCCGGGCTGGTAATAATTCCTGGGGTAACATCACATCTTTGGAATTCTGGGATGATTGCCTGCTCTGGAAATCTCTTGAAATCCTGCCGGTGTTTTCTATTGGCAATGGTGGTCCGGGTCCTGGTACTGCCGGCACACCAGGAAATTTTCCTATTAATATAGGTTCAGGAGCTACTGATAGTGGTGATAATGTGGCAAGTTTTTCTGGCAGGGGACCCGCACCCAATCAATCACCATGGAATGATCCACAATACTGGTATCGCCCTGACTGGGATCTGATAAAACCAGACATGGCTGCACCGGGTGTAAATATTCGTTCAAGTATTCCTGGCGGCGGGTATGCGAGCACGAGCGGTACGTCAGATGCGGCGGCTCATGTCACAGGCACTATGGCCCTGATGTGTGAACTCAATCCTGGTCTAAATATCACCGATATGTATAACTACTTAGTCGAAAATGCCGATCATCCCTCTCAGGGAGCACCGTATCCCAATAATAATTACGGTTGGGGGCGTTTAAATTGCTGGGCAACGTTATGTGATGTAATGGGAATTGACGAAGAAGTAACGTATCCAGTAAGGAGCAATTTTTATATAGGTTCCATTTTAAGTGGACCTTTGCGCCTGCCCACTGACCATACCTATGTAATATACGACATTACCGGACGAAAGATAAATATCCCCAACCCCGCACCGGGGATCTATTTCATCGAGGAAGATGGTAAATTAGTTAATAAAGTTATCAAAATAAAATAATATATCTACGCCTGCCCCGTAAGATGTCAATCGTACGGGGTAATCTTTCCGCTCATCACTGCCTGCCCCGTAGAACGCAGTTTATACGGGGTAATTGATGCAGCCAAAGGCTGCAACAGAAGGTTATCAAGATAAGATGGTCATTGGTGCTTAAAACCGTTTAGTGCGTTTAGAACATTATAAATTGATTTAAATTGCTGCAAGATCCAGTCCGAACTGTTATGCACGAGAGCACAATGAGCTGGGTATTGGCAGAACTGGGAGTAGGTGCAGGACTCTGGAATCCGAAGAAATCCAGCAAACACACAGATATTGACATTACCTATCTATAAAATATAATAAACAACAAGGAGGTGGAGAATGAAGAAGTACTTTGTACTATCTTTGCTATTAGTCCTCATAAGCGTATTCCCAAAAGTTTCTAATGCTGGATCGCAAATTGAGGAAGACGATGGGCGTCTTTCTCCCTATTTTTTCGTTGAAGGTGACCCTGCAGTGGACCATTTCCCGCTTCTCAAAACTGAAGCGAAAGTCAGTGTCGCGGGAATAAGCGCAGAAGTAGGACTTACCCAGGTTTACAAAAATGCTGGTAAAAGAACGATCGAGGCAGTGTATATCTTTCCCTTGGGTACAAAATCTGCTATTCATGCAATGAAGATGAGAATAGGTGACAGAATAATCGAAGCCGAAATAGAAGAAGTTGTCAAAGCACAGAAAATGTACCAGGAAGCAAAAGATAAAGGGCAAGTGGCATCACTTTTAGAGCAAAAGCGACCTAATGTGTTTCAAATGAAAGTGGCAAATATCATGCCTGGTGATGTCGTTGAGGTCTTCGTTGAATATACTGAACTACTGATTCCAGAAGATGGAATTTATGAATTCGTTTTCCCTACAGTAGTTGGACCCCGTTTTACCGGAGAAATGGCTGAGGAGAAACTTAAGGGCGAAGATGATTGGGTACAAGCGCCCTATCGCCATGAAGAAGAAGAACCCGACTATGCATTCAATATCAAAGTGAATTTAAATGCTGGATTGCCATTTTCTATGATATCAGTACCTTCGCACAAAGTCAAAGTCACCAAACACAGCAAAGATAGAGCCGAGATTCAGCTTTCCCCAAAAGAAGTACGGGCTGGAAATAGAGATTTCATCTTGAGATATGCGTTGCAGGGTAAAGCCATACATACTGGTCTTCTTCTGTATCCTGGTGAAGAGGAAAAATTCTTCCTCTTGATGCTCGAACCGCCAGAGAAAGTGAATATTTCAATGGTTCCTGCGCGAGAATATGTTTTTATTGTCGATGTCTCTGGCTCTATGAATGGCTTCCCTATTGAAGTATCGAAGACATTAATAGCAAACATCATAGAAAATTTACGAGGAAAAGATTACTTCAACATTGTATTCTTCGCAGGTGGCTCGCAGATACTCTCTGAGACACCATTAAAAGCCACAAAAAAGAATAAGAAGAAAGCAATTGATATGCTAACCGGGCAAAAAGGTGGTGGTGGTACGAGAATACTTAATGCGTTTAAAAAAGCGTTGGCACTGAAGAAGAAACCCGGATTATCGCGTATTATTATCACAGCAACTGACGGATATGTAGGTGTGGAAAAAGAAGTTTTTGATCTTGTACGTGAAAATCTTGATCAAGCAAATTTCTTTGCGTTTGGCATTGGCAAAAGTATGAATCGCTATATTATTGAAGGTATTGCACGAGTCGGACGAGGAGATCCCTTTGTGGCTACAAACCAGGAAGAAGCAGAGCATATTGCGGCGCGGTTTATGGAATATGTAAAGCATCCACTTTTGACAGATATCGATGTAACATTCAAAGACTTTGACACATATGATGTTGAACCTCTTTCATTGCCAGACCTCTTTGCTCAACGACCACTCATTCTTTTCGGGAAATATAAGTTTGCTTCAGGAATCATTACAGTGAAAGGAAAAACTGCTTCAGGGAACTTTGCAAAAAAGATACAAGTTTCTGCATTATTTGAAAATGAAAATAATGTGGCACTCAAGTACTTGTGGGCAAGAGAGAAAATCGCACGGCTCTTTGATTATGGGAAAGTTGGCATGCACGTTGAGGATGAAGTAACCGAACTTGGTCTGAAATACCATCTTATGACCCAGTACACTGCCTTTATTGCGGTTGACAAAGAAATAAGAGAAACTGGTGAAATTGTGACCGTCAAACAACCTTTACCCCTACCTGAAGGTGTATCAGACTATGCTTTGCCAGTGTCACACGTAAATCAAATTATTGCGCTCCAGTCAGGAGCAGTTGTTGCGGAACGACCAATGATCGTGAAAAGTGAGACGAGCACGAGTCGAGCAGTAACATCAAAAGAGCTAAGGCCTCAACTACATATAAACAAACGCACAATTCCGCCAGGTGTTACTTTCGACGATATTAAAAAGGAAATTTTCGATAAGATCAAGAATGAGCTTGAAGAAACATTTGCAAAATGGCAATTACTAAGTATGACGATTGCACTTAATGTCGAAAAAGGAAAGGTGATTTCAATCAATGTCAAGAAATACAAAGGCAAGAAATGCGATGAGGAAACTCTGCATAAAATCTTCAAGAAGCTTGTCTATCCGAGTTCCCTGACCGGTACTATTGAACTTGACTTGGATTACAAGTAAACTATTGAGTAAAGGTAAGGAGGGTCAGGGACTTCGACTGGACCCTGATGAAATAAAAGATTCCATCTCGTTACGTACGAGTGAAGAATTCGGGTCAAATCTGGTTTAATATAGTCAAGCATTAATCTAAACTTCAACAGGGATTTGTTCAATGAGTGCTCTGCCTGTGGGGATTTCTTTATGTTGTTTTTTGTATGCTTTTACCATCTCCTGCAAAGCATCTCTTAACATTATTCTACAATCCTCCAAAGTTTTGCCCTCTGTAACAACCTCTGGCCATTCTATAAGTTGCCCCATATATCCAGATTTTATTCTAGTATATTTGGCTGTATAATTACTTAACATAGTAGATTATAGCGAATGGTGAGCCATTGTCAACGTATGGGTGAATTATTGATACAGAGATACTGTTGATTATAATTTTCTCACCGAGAATCATATGATCAGCAGTACAATGCCGCTTTGATTATTCGACTCTTCTTCTTGTCCAGGTTACCCTGTAGTCTCCTGTTGTACTTACAACGAGGTAATTCACGAGCTCGCCATAAGCTTTATCAGGATCATCTGCGTCAAATGAAAAGTATCTGCCACCAAAGATGGATACCCCGCCTATGTTTTCTGTAGCACTTGCAGATCTGTTCCAGACCGATGCACCCATTACTGTTTCGAACATTTCAACAGCCAGTGTTGCGTCGACATCAGCATTTACTCTCATGTCTAAACCATATGTGATTGTGACATCTGGCCTGATATCGGATATCACTAGCTTACCTGTGAAAACTGTGCTGACTTCGTATTTTCCGCCAATAGCCTTGAATGCTGCTGCATCAAGCTTCTGACTGCCGATAGCCTTGAGGACCTCTTTTTTTGACCCCAACTTAATAATACGCACCATTCCCTGATCTTCACGGACAGCTTCCATGAATCTTTCTGTTGTCAGTGCCCCGAGTTTGCCTTTGTTTGTACAATCAAAGGCAATTATTCCAATGACTTCATACTCTTTGAGATCAATTCTTGGCGGAATCATCACTTTGATCGTCTTGGGTCCACAATAAAGCGACATAATTATTGAGATCAATATTAGGCTAAAAATTATTGTACGTTTCATCTAATATCTCCTTTCATTGACATATGTTAGTATAGAGTAGAGAGAAATTATGTCAAGTGACCAGAGGCTGTGGGTTACAGTAATTGTTTTCTATCTAACTTTCACCACCTTTTGTGTAATCTTCCCATCAACCTCAATAAAATATATTCCTGGTTTCATATGTTGGGGTATCACAACCCGTCCTGTGATGTCAAAAACTTTGCAGTTTTTGCCTTTGGGTAATAGTAGAGGACCGCTAAGTATTGTAGCACCAAAATTATTCTTTTTAATAATCGTGTTTTTCTCTTTCACGCCAAGGTCCGGAAATAGACTGACCACTGTAAAATCATAGTAGGTACTACCGCCATCACTGTATCCTGCAGCATAGATGTTACCATCAGCACCATAAACAATAGAATTAGCCGCATCAGCACCATTCCATGGTCCATTATACCGGTACACCCAGTTGGTGCTACCGGCAGGTGTAAGGCTGATCACCGTGAAATCATCAGATGTACTGCTATTCCAACTACCTCCTGCAGCATAGATATTGCCGTCTGCTCCACAGACAAGAGATTTCGCTTCATCATAGTCATTCCCTGATCCATTATACCGGTACACCCAGTTGGTGCTACCGGCAGGTGTAAGGCTGATCACCGTGAAATCCTCAAATGTACCATTGCCATAGCTATATCCTGCAGCATAGATGTTTTCGTCAGCACCATAAACAATAGAATTAGCCTCATCATAATAACTGTTTGGTCCATTATACCGATACACCCAGTTGGTGCTACCGGCAGGTGTAATACTGATTACTGTGAAATCGAGAGATGAACCAGTGTCAATACTGTAACCTGCGGCATAAATGTTGCCATCAGCACCATAAATAATGGAATTAGCCACATCATAATCATTTCCCGGTCCATTATATCGATACACCCAGTTGGTATCGCCAGCAGGTGTAAGGCATATCACTGTGAAATCATAGTAGGTACTACCGCCATCACTGTATCCTGCAGCATAGATGTTACCATCAGCACCATAAACAATGGAATTAGCCGCATCAACACCATTCCATGGTCCATCATACCGGTACACCCAGTTTTCTATTTGAGCAAGAAGCATGAGGGGCAAGAATATACCTATTAATACTTTCCACACTTTATTCTGTAACATCTTTCCTCGTCTACATTTTCTAAATCCACAAAAGTTGTCAAATATCTAAATACTGATTAAGGAATTATACAAAGGTATGATGTAATGTCAAGATGAGGGAAAGAGCGTAGGGCGAAGTGAGTAATGCGTAGGATTATTGACATATCAATTTTTTCCATTATAATTCTTTCACTAGCCCCTAATATCTAGGATCTAGTATCTGCAGTATTTGCCGAGATGCCTGTATTGAGCTTGTCGAAATAGCGGAATTGGGGGTAAGCGCGGGACTCTGGAACATCCCGAGTGTTGTTTCGAGGGGAAAATCCGATTTTAGCATTTTTGATAACTTCTGAAATTGCAACAATGAAACGAAAGATAATTTTATGGTAGAGAAGTTTTTATTATTGGCTCTTTTTGGCATTGCGATGGCTTATGTAGAGGGCGTAGTTGTGGTTTATCTGCGTAAGGTGCTTGGAATTGTTGATT
>JAUWLY010000266.1 GCA_030613445.1 Candidatus Stahliibacteriota bacterium
TAAGAATATGCAGGTCAAACCCCACTATAATGATTTAATGGGTGAAATCCACGATTATTTCAAACAGCGAATTGACCTCGCGCTTCAACACGGAATCGACAAGAAACGTATGATAATTGACCCTGGCTTGGGGTTTGGTAAGAGGCTTGAGCATAATTATGAAATAGCGAATCGGCTGAGTGAGTTTACTGACTTTAGTCTACCGATCCTTGTCGGTCATTCAAGAAAGTCCTTTATCGGTAAGCCGTTCAATATCCCACCGGAACAAAGACTTGAAGGTACGCTCGGTTTCGCCACCATTCTTATGAGGAATGGCGCTAGTATTCTTAGAGTTCACGATGTTTTACCGGCAAAGAAAGTTGCTATGCTCATCGATAGGGTGAAGCAATGAGGCTATTTGGCTTTCTCACCGTCCGGGCTTTCGACATTGTAGATATTGTTCTTGTCGCCTTGCTTTTGTATGAATTCTTCAAATTTGTTAAAGGTACCAAGGCAACGCCTATATTAGTGGGCCTTGCGTTTTTCTTCATCGTTTCATTTATCGCCCGTTGGCTTGATCTGATGGCATTTTCCTGGATAATGCGGTCAATATTAGCAGTTTGGGTTGTTGCGTTCGTGATCGTCTTTCAACCGGAGATCCGAAATGTCTTAGCACGCATCGGAAAACAACGTTCCATTAAATTTTTCCTAAAGGTTGAAGAGTCACCTGTTATTGATGAAATTGTGGATGCCATTAGGAAAATGTCTGAGGACAAAATTGGGGCTCTCATTTTGATAGAAAAAAGCATCGGCTTAAAAGATATCATTGAGACTGGTGTGAAAGTGGATGCGCAGGTTAACTCTTCACTGTTGAGAACAATTTTTTTTCCGGATACGCCGCTCCACGATGGAGCCTGTGTTATCCAAGGTGATACACTAGTCGCCGCAAGTTGTGTATTACCGCTCAGCGAAAACCCAAGTCTCAGCGGTCAGTACGGATTGAGACACCGCGCCGCTTTAGGCATATCTGAACAGAGTGACGCAATCTGCCTCGTTGTATCTGAAGAGACTGGTAAGATATCATTTGCTTACAAGGGTAAACTGGTGACAAAAGTGGAGATAGCTATTTTGAAACGTTCGCTCGAGACGATTCTTCTTAAAGCATAAGCAACTGTGAATCTCGATTCTACTTGTGTAGAACAAGCTATCAGGCGGTTGACACTTAGGGTTATTGGGTTGGAGTTTACCACGGAGGTTCCATGAAAACTATTTACATTATCATTATAGCAGTCGTAGCAGTCGCCATAGTAATCGGTTTGGCCATTGGCTTTGGTATGAAAGGTATGGGCTATGGTGGTAATATTGGCGTTATTGAAATCGAAAATGTAATAACCTCTTCTAAACATATCGTAGAAAACCTCAAGACTTTCGGCGAAGATCCTTCGATCAAGGCGGTTCTCATCCGCGTTGATTCGCCAGGCGGAGGTGTTGCAGCATCACAAGAGATCTATGAGCAAGTAAAAAGGGTGAGAGCTAAGAAAAAGGTGGTTGTATCAATGGGTGCAGTAGCTGCTTCGGGTGGCTATTACGTTGCCCTGCCAGCTGATATAATCGTCGCTAACCCAGGAACAATAACCGGTTCGATCGGCGTTATCATGGAATTCCCGGTATTTAAAGAGCTGCTCGATAAACTCGGTATTGAGTTTGAGGTGATAAAATCAAAAGAACATAAAGATATCGGCTCGCCATACAGAAAGATGAGCAAGAAGGAAAAGGAATTATTACATGATGTTGTAATAGATGTTTACAAACAATTTGTCGATGCAATTGTACAAACACGCGACCTTCCCAGAGACAGTGTTCTCAAATTCGCTGACGGTAGAATCCTCACCGGCCGCCAGGCTGTAGAAGCAGGCCTAATAGATACACTTGGGTCTTTTGAGGATGCCGTAGAAATCGTCGGTGGTCTAGTGGGCATTGAAAAACCTTTGCTCGTTTACCCGCTGAAACGTATGAGCCTTATCGACTTCTTCACTGAACCAATGGAGCGTTTGCTTATGCCCAAACTGAGTTATCTATGGCGGTAACGCAACGATACTTGTTCATTAACTACGCGATAGTCTTATCCATTTTACTCTTCGGTTGTACAAAAAAAAAGTCACCCAGTAGACTCGTTGAGTACATACAAGCAGAAAAAGCGTTAGTAGGCAGGATAGGTCAAGAACAGGGAATCAAGGATTCAGTTAAGGCTTTGAGGGAGAAGTATGGTTTAGACCCTAAATACGTATTCACTGAGTTAGTTGATGAGCCGGAAGTATGGCTGGATATCCTGCAAGATCTCAAAGATGGGAAGTAGGTTTTTTGGCGTTGTTGAAGGTTTTTATCGTAAGCCATATACTTTCCGTGAACGTCTTGATCTAATAGAATTCCTTTCTGCAGTTGGTCTTAATACGTATGTATATGGACCAAAGAAGGATGTCTACCATCGAAAAAAGTGGTTTTACCTCTATCCTCCAAGGAGAATGAAAGAATTTAAAGAACTGAATGCGCTCAGTGCTGTTCGTGAAGTAAACTTCAACTACGCACTCTCCCCTATGTCAGACCCGAGTACGAAAAGAATTACAACCAAAATTCATTCAATGATTGAAATCGGTATATCCCAGTTTAGCCTTTTCTATGATGATATCAAGGTGACACTTGATAAAGGCACTGCAGAGAGGCAGGCGGCTACTGCTAATGAGCTGCTGGATTTTCTAAAGAAAAAAATTCCTAAACCAATGCTGTTCTTCTGCCCCACTCAATATCGTGGCTTCAGGAAAACAGAATATTTAGAGACACTCACAAGAGAACTGAATAAATCCGTAAGGATATTCTGGACCGGTCCTAAAGTCATCTCCAAGAGAATTGACCTGGGCCATCTAAATAAAATAAACGAACTACTGGAAAGGCCACCGTTGATATGGGATAATATCTTTGCTAATGATTATTTACCGGGGATTATTTTTAGATTCCCTTATCGCTACCGCGTTCCTCAAATAGTCAAAAAGACTCATGGTATTCTTATCAACCCTATGAATCAGTATAAAGCATCGAAACCCCTCATTTACACGGTGGCAGAATTTATCAAAGCGCCGTCTGAGTATGTTCCGAGGAAAGCCTGGAAACAGGCCATGCATTATAGATATTGATATTTATCTACAATGTCTTGATTTCCATATGCTCTTGTATATAATAGCCAGAAGGAGGAATTATGACACTCATGCTCTTTTTTATGATTGCAACCAACCCTTTTTATGAAGCGAATTTTAGTTCACTGCCAATGCGTTCGCTCAGTGTCTTCTCGAACCCGGCTGGGTTAGGCACAAATAAAGGTGCTGAAATCTTTGGTACTTATTATCCAAATCCAGATATCATAATAACCGGTGTTTCATTATCCAACCTTGGACTTGGCATGAATAAGAACTTAGATGGTGAGACATATTATGAAGTAGGTCTAGGATATAAATTGCCTGGGGCTTTTTCTCTGGGATACGCATTCCAATTCGGCGAACATTCAGAGCACATCCTTGGTGTGGAAGCTCGGGTATCCCGGAAACTTACTTTGGGTTATAAGACAACAACCGGCGAAAAATATCATATGTTTGGCGGTATTAGTCTCAGACCGTTTGAGGAATATCTTACACTGAGTTGTGATCTTGAATACGAGGGGATCGACAGTATATCCACTTATTACTGGGGTGCTATGCTTATGCCGACGAACGGTATGAAACTATATTTCCGTGCCAACGAAGATCTTGATTGGCATGCTGGTCTCGAACTCTCTTTCGGGAAAATCATAGTAGCGGGTTCATATTGCCAGGAAGAAAAGAAGCTAAGCGGCGGCATATTGTTATCAGCGCAGTCTTATGAGACATTCATGCCAAAGAAAAACAAGATCACGACCCTTACTCTGACTGGTGATTACCCGGAAGTCAGGAGAAAATCCTTTTTTGGCATTCCGTTGAAGGCTGAGCAAGGTTACACAAAACTACTTGATAATATAGAGTCCTTAGATGATAGAAATGATATTCAAGTCGTCGTCGTAAAGATAAAAAACAGCAAACTTGGTGCTGCTCAAATTGAAGAATTAGGCAAGGCTTTGTCCAGGTTAAGTGAATCCGGTAAAAAAATAGTATTCTTTGCAAACAACTATCCCAGTACTCTAACTTATGGTTTGGCTTGTGTTGGTGATGAAATCCTTTTATCGCCTTTGGGCAGCATTAAAATTCCGGGGTTAGCATTGAGAAAACCTTATATCAAAGGTACTCTGGAAAAATTGGGACTTGAGGTCGATATAAGCCATGTCGGCAAATATAAATCAGCCATTGAAACACTTGAAAGGACAAGTATGTCAGAAGCAGATCGAGAACAGAT
>JAUWLY010000177.1 GCA_030613445.1 Candidatus Stahliibacteriota bacterium
TATCTTATGCACCTCGTCGAGATGAATATTGCGGCGTAAACGGACATGGACAGTTATCTCGAGTTTCCCACCGTAATCATGGACATGAATGTGGTGTACATCACTGACATCTTCACAACATAGCGCTGTCGCCCTGATATCGCTAATCAAATGATCTGATGGTGCCTCTCCAAGAAGCGCGCTACCTGACATAAAGATCATCATGATACCAGTGTATACAATAAACAGGGCGATAATGATACCAAGAATTCCATCAACCTGATAGAATCCAAACCGAAATAGAACAAAGCCAATAATAACAAGAACCGTTGAGATCGCATCAGTGCCATGATGCCAGGCGTCTGCTTTTAAAGCCGCCGAATGAACGTGCTTGCCGAAATCATAGGAAATAACGGACAGCAATATCTTTACAATAATCGTAATCGCAAGAATAACAATAATCAACGAGCTGGAT
The DNA here is from genome assembly GCA_030613445.1 of Candidatus Stahliibacteriota bacterium. Taxonomy (GTDB): domain Bacteria; phylum Hydrothermota; class Tepidihabitantia; order SM23-42; family SM23-42; genus JAUVZL01. Next base: position 455 of record JAUWLY010000177.1, read on the forward strand.
TCAACCGGCACGGGGGTTTTGACCCGGCTAATGCCGTTCATGAAAAACTCAAGACCAACGATAATCAACATACAGGCAATAACGATTGCGACAATCCTTTCTGCCCTGCCGTGTCCAAAAGGATGTTCTTTATCGGGCGGCTTTGTTGATATCCTGAAGCCAATAATGACGACCAGTGAGGATGCAACATCGGATAAGGAATGGACTGCATCGGCGATAAGGGCTATGCTATTCACCATTATTCCGAAGAAGAGCTTTACGACCGAGATGAAGAGGTTTACTACAATGCTCAAACCACCGACAAAATACCCACAGTTTTTCCTTTCATCACCTTTATTAAGATGAAAGCGGGAAATAATATTATTCATATATTTTTTCATCATGGTTTCTGGTTTGATTATAGGTTATTTACGATAATTGTCAATTACCTGGCTTGTCTAATTCATTTGGGTTATGGATGCTCGACTCAGGAGGTATTAATTGTGTTCAGTTCCTCGGCAAGTTCCTCTGAAGTATAATCTTGTTTTCTAACGCGCAGATCAAAATACAAAAGGACTGAACCGAGCACAGCTACAGGCATCCCTACTATCGTGCTGATCGCCAAGCCAAGAACCGGGATTATGCCAGCGATTGAATTGATACCCGCTACGATTATTGCAAACATTAGATTGATGCCGAACACGCGCCACCAATTACCTTTAACAAGAGCATAGCTCTTAGAAAATGCCTCAATAATACCCGTTCCCTCAATCATCACACACGGCAAAGCAAAGCACCAACATACACCAAGATAGATGGCAAAAGGTATGCCGATTATGGTTAGAACAAGAGCACCGAGTGACAAACCAACAAGTATGCTCGTCCCCAGCGCAGTGCCCAGTCGGGACCAGGCATACCCATAGGAATCACTAAAACCAATGTCTTTATCATAATACTGCACAGCAACGAAATAAATCAAAGCACATTGAACCAAGACACTGACTATGATAAAACCAATGTAGCCAAGCACGCCACCGATAATCATATATGGTAATACAATCATTATCCCGTCGCTTTCGCTGAGCAAAGGAAACAAAAAAATACCCCCATATATTGCTGTGAAAAAGATCGCATTGAGAACACCGATAATCGCGGCGATCGCCCAGAGTTTCGTGTAATTGCTTTTATAGATACGAAAAGCCTCGGAAAGAAGGTCTTCGAGTTTCCTCGGACCGAGACTGATTTCTTGCGGCGTCTTCAATTCTGTAGCCATTAGAAACGAAGGTCTTTAACCCATAAGTGGGCGTACTTTATCCCGCTCGCGGTATTGAATAATACCACAGTTTCACTCTCGCGGATCCAATCTTGCTGGCGTAGGTACTTGAAGGCAACGAGGGTTGCTCCTCCTTCAGGACAGCAAAAAATACCCTCGGTGCTGCCGATTTGCATTATCGCTTCGATCATCGCATCATCCGGAACCGCGATCGCCGTACCCTTGCTCTCCTTTAGCGTACGCAGAATCAAAAAATCACCGATCGCTGCCGGTACGCGCAAGCCATCGGCAATAGTCTCTGCGTCACGCCACGGGGTTGCCGTATCTTTGCCTTCATTGAACGCGGTCACGATCGGCGCACACCCTTTAGCTTGAACTGATACCAAACGCGGCAACTTCGATTTTATCCAACCAAGATTCTTGAGTTCTTCAAATGCCTTCCACATGCCGATAAGACCAGTGCCGCCACCAGTTGGGTAGATGATAACATCGGGTAAGTTCCAGCCAAGTTGTTCCGCCAGCTCAAAACCCATGGTTTTCTTGCCCTCTATACGGTATGGTTCTTTGAGCGTTGACATGTCAAACCTGCTATTTTGAGCTACATCATGAGCTGCCTGCTGCCCGCAGTGAGTAATATACCCCTCCACGAGTTTTACCTGAGCTCCTCTTGCTATGCATTCAATAACAAAGGTCTTGGGCACGTCCTTGGGCATATAAACAAAGGATTTCAAACCACCGAGTGCTGCATACGCGCTCATAGACACCGCGGCGTTACCAGCTGACGGCACCGCCAGTTCTTGTATCCCGAATTCACGCGCCCGGGATACCGCTACCGACATGCCGCGGTCCTTGAATGAACCGGTCGGATTCTGGCTTTCGTCTTTGATATAGAGATTACCGAAATCCAAAACTTCACCGAGGCTTCGGGCATGGATCAACGGCGTGAACCCTTCACCGAGCGAAAGGATGTTCTTGTTATCCTGCAGGGGAAGCAATTCTTTGTAACGCCACAGGTTTGGTGCGCGGTTTGCTATATCCTCGCGTTTGACTGCCTTGCGGACTTTTTTCAGGTCATAAAGAACGACCAGAGGTTTACCACAAAACGAACAAAGATTCCAGCGTCTATCCGCTTCCAGCTTATTGCCGCATTTTGAACACTCTAAGTGACTGACGAAACCCATGCGTCATTGTACACACAATGTGGTAAATTGTCAATCATCAGACACGCTACGCTGGAGACACACTTCGTTGAAGACATGTTTCACTGCAGACATCTCACATTTGTTCGATACACTGAAATCTGCAGCTCAATCGGAGATTAAGGCATATTTCGTGCACGCCTTCGGCTGGAGGCACGAAACAAATCCCAAGTTCCAAATCCCAAATAACTCAATTACTTAGTAACTTAATAACTGTCTTACCCGGTGAAACGGAGAGATACCTTCGCTGGGATAAATCAATAGCGTCATGATCGTTTAGACCGTTTTGATCGTTAATATCGTTGTTTCTCGCCCTACGCTTTACTCACTACGCCTTACGCTTTTCCCGTTACTCCCATACTCCGTTACTCCGATACTATCCTTCTAGCTACTTTTCTTTTATTTCTTCGAGTAGTTCTAGCGCTTCAGGCTTATCATCTAATACAAAATCAGCCATGTAAGTTGGCTTCAGTATGTCGAGCAATCTCTTCAAATACCAGCGTGCTTTCTCATAGTCCTTTTTCTTTATCCAGACTTTGGCCATATCAACGTAAAGTAAACTATAATTAGAATCTATTTCAATACTCTTATTGAGCGCTTCCAAGGATTTATTTAGATTGCCACCTAATAACCCCGGTAATTCATAGTACAACATCGCTTTCACATCGAGTGCGCCGGTATGTTCTGGATCCAGCTTCAGTACCTTATCCAATTCTTTCTTTATCTCAGGAACTGATGCGAGAGAATTCAGCACGCCCTTTGTCTGCCCTATCCTGCCGACATTAACAACATACCAAAAGTGAGCCCATTTAGAATTGCCATCGACTTTAATCGCTTTTTTCGCATGTTTCTTGCCCGTTTCATATAATGCAAGCTTGTCTTTTTTAGTATTAGCTTCGTCGCCTAGCAGATAATAAACCCTGGAAAGTTCATAAAGAGCACGCACATTTTCCGGTTCTTGTTCAATCACGTTGCTGAGTACCTCGGCACTCACCGCGAGGTTTTCGCTGTTCAAATGGCGCGTTCCGAATAACTCAATTGCATTATCGATAAGAGAATCACTCGATTGAGCAATAATGAAAGATACTATAACGAATAATCCTATTAGATAACGTCTTAACATGTAACCTCCTTTGTAAAATTTTTATTGGGTTTGGGCTATGAAGCTGGAATCCAGCATCCAGACCTAAACCCATATTCTATCTCTTGACGAGCATAGTCGCAATGGTAAAGTAATTAATGACCCTCTGTTTTATGCGGTCATAACGATAGATAAAATTGGGTTTTTCGATAACCTTTGTTTCAAAACTCCTTGGCGTATCAGTAATGTAAACGCTTTCTTTTTTGAGCAGCAAGTCATTACGACCATCGCCGCCAAAACCGAACTCATAACCTGCTTTGCTAACTGCTCTTACCACTATCGGGTTTACTCTGTTGAAAGGGTAAGATATGCTCGTACATCCACCAAGTTCCTGCTGTAAAATCCTCTTGGATTCAAATACTTCGTATTCAACTTCCTGTTCACTCATCCTTGCAAGATTCCGATGGTTCATAGTGTGTGAACCGAATTCAATGCCCCAATCTTTCATCTCGTATATCTTATCCCAGGATAGGTGCTGGACACGTTTACCCGTGATACTAATATCCCATAAATTATCCTGACCGATATAATTAACAATAAGAAAAACCACCGCCTTGACACTGTGTTTCTTGAGGATTGGAAATGCATACTCATATACAGTATCTTCACCATCATCAAAGGTTATAACAATGCCATCATCATTCTCCCCGGGAAGGACAATGTCTAAGCCTTTGTCAGAAATGATTTCCAAGAACCTTGCGAACTGCTCTGGCGTGTTCCAGGTTCCGCAGAATTGAAATCTAGGAGTTATCCTGTGAAACTGTAGAGCTTTCATCCGGTTAGAAAACCTCGCCATTTTCCGAGGGTAGATGCCAATGTTTTCTTTGAATTTCTAACGGGTTTTACCATGAGCCAAAACCAACCAACCAATGATTGCCAGAACGGCAAGGGATATCCCGGAAACAACAAAAATGGCATCTTTCCTAACGAACTCAGTAAGAAAACCAATCGCCAATGCTCCAAGAGCAATCAAACCATGGTAAATCCAATCCCGGATTGAAAACATCCTACCGCGCACCAGTTCATCAGCACTACGATGAATCAAGGTTTCTTGGCCAATGAATATCGGCGATACGGCAAACCCGGCAATGAAAATCACCCCGGCGAACGCTAAACGATGCACGAGAAATGGGAAAAGAACCAGACCACCACCGATCAGAATAAAACAGAAAAGCATTAGATTCTTGAGGTCAAAGCGATGACCAATAACACCAACCAGAAAGGCACCGACGAGCAACCCGATCGCACCAGCGGCAGCTAGGATGCCAACACCCCTGGTCCCCCAACTCATATCCTGTTGGACCATCGGTATGACAAGCACGTAGATAACACAAGTACCGATTATCATCAGCACAATGGATGACATGGCAAAAGCGAGATCTTTCTTCTTAGGTATCATCTGCAAGGCGTGTTTCAGATCATGCCAGACCCCTAATAAACCTTTGCGTACAAGGAGAAAAACCCCCTTGGCTTCCAAGTGCTTTTCACGCTTCGGCGCCACAGCCAGCTTAATCTTCATCATATATAGCATGAGTGCTGAAGTACCAAAGGTAACGGCATCAACTATAAAGGCAACGGTCCAGCCACGCAATCCGATGAGTTTGAACCACAAGTTCCAGTCCACGACCAAACCGCCAATCAACACGCCGAGAAAAGTAGCTCCCCTACCCACAAAATTCACAAGCGAATTAGCTTTCAAAATGGCATCCTTAGATACAAGATTTGGTATTATGGAACTCCGTGCAGTATTGAAGAAAAGTGTCAAAAGAAACATGAAGAAAACCACTGCAAAAACTGGATATATATTACGAGTGATGATGAAGAAAACCGGGATCAAAATCGAACAAACCATCCTTAGTGAATCACAGACAATCATGACTTTTTTCTTTTGCCAGCGGTCAACCAAAACACCAGCGATCGGACCGAAAACAATCACCGGCAGCGTAATTGCGATGATTAACTGCGAAAGCAGAAGCGACGCACCATTCGGGAAAAGGGCGATAATGCCGATTAGTGCAATATAATTCAGCTTATCACCGAACTGGCTGACCGTTTGCGACAGAACGAATATGGAGAAGTTTCTGCTCTTAAGAGTTTTCCACACGATCAATCTCCTGATTTTAACACTTCAACGTAGAAATCAAATACTTTCTTCGTGATGATCTGCCAATCATAGGTTAATGCCTTTGCCCGGCCTTTAAGCCCCATCCTTTTCATCTTCTTCTTATCCTTGAGTAAACTGATAACCTTCTCTGCCAGAGACTGCACATC
>JAUWLY010000106.1 GCA_030613445.1 Candidatus Stahliibacteriota bacterium
GCCATACCGCCCCCGACCAAAATTGATCTGATTCAAATATCGTTCAAGGATTTCATCTTTTGTGTAGACTCGTTCAATACGGATCGCAAGCGCCATTTCTTTCAACTTGCTGCCCATAGTCTGCTCGAGTGTAAGAAACATATTTCTGGCTAGCTGCATTGTTATGGTGCTGCCTCCCTGTACGACCCGCATGTGCATGATATTGTTGATAAGGGCTCTTAGAAGGGCAAGAAGATCGATGCCCCAGTGTTTGTAAAATGCCTTATCTTCAATACAGATCACCCCATCTTTCAGATAATGCGGGATGCGCTCCAGTTTTGCCATTTCTCGTCTTTCAATAAAGAATTCACTAATTAAATCATTGTTGTCATCGTAAACTTTTGTGGCAATTGGCGCCATGAAAAAGGAGATTGATGCAGTGGGCGGCAGATCTTGGGTAATTGAAATATAGCCACCAGCACAAATACCAAACAATAGCGAGATGAGTACGATAATCGCCCAGCGAATGCGGTGGCGTTTATTGAAGCGTTTTTTTGTTCTTCGCATCAAATAGATAATTTTTAGCCGGGTCAATCCTGAACGTAAACAGTTCTCCGGCACACAGTGAAAGTCCTTCACGTAGAGAGACCGATAACGCTATTTTACCCCGGCGACCATAAATATAATGCTTATTGCCCAGTGATTTAGCAATATCGGTCGTGATTTCGATTTCCGAGCCGTTTGCCGTTGAGAAATCAGTCGGTCTTATACTGATAGGGTAATATCCTTTGTTGCATAAACTTATCGCATATCTTAGTGACTTTATATTGCTGGAGCTTTGCCATGCTTCCAAATAATACGTAATATTCTAATAAGCGTATTTCTGAGTTCTTTCCTCGACACGACAATATCGATCATGCCGTGTGCTAATAGATTCTCTGATCGCTGCAGGCCCGGTGGAAACTTCTCGCCGATTGTCTGTGCAGCAACTCGGGCACCAGTAAAGCCAAGCAGGGCCCCGGGTTCGGTGATGATGATATCACCCAAAGAAGCGTAGGAAGCCATGACACCGGCGGTTGTTGGATGCGTGAGGATCGAAATATAGGGTATTTTCTTCTGAGCCAAAAGTGCTAACTCAGCAGATGTCTTTGCCATTTGCATTAAGGAAAGAATTCCCTCTTGCATCCGGGCGCCACCAGATGCTGATAAGATTATAAGAGGCAATTCTTTTTTACATGCGGTCCGTGTTGCACGGGCTATTTTTTCACCTATTACCGAACCCATGCTGCCACCCATAAAAGCGAAGTCCATAGCAGCAAAAACAACGGGGATCTCTCCGATACTGGCAAGACCATAGACAGCACCTTCCTTCATGCCGGTTTTTTGCTGGGCGATCTTTTGTTTTTTCTTGTATTCAGGAAAATCCAAAGGGTCAAGAGGCTCAAGATCTTTATCTTTTTCCTCTAGCTTAGCATCATCAAGCAACAGGGAAATATAGTTGTGATGGTTTATCCTGAAATGGAAATTGCATTTCGGGCAAATCCAAAGGTTCTTTTCCAGTTCTTTACGATATAATATTTCCCCACAGGTCTCACATTTGACCCACAACCCGTCGGGCAATTTCAGCTTTTCTTCAAGCCTTGCTTTAACTTTCTTCTTAAACCACATAGACCTTATTCTAACTTATTTTGGAAAAATGTCAAGATTAAGAAGATAGGAGAAGGCTTGAAGTCATCTATCTCGGTACTTTGAGTATTAAAACAATGCCAACGGCTCCAAAGAGCATATTTGGAAGCCAGGCAGCGAGGACCGGGTCTATTAGCCCGGCAACGCCGTAGGCGCGGCATGATTGAATGAGTCCCCAATAGGTGAATGCCAGGGCGATACTTATACCCAAGCCAATTGCAATGCCGCCTCTTTTTAGTACAACAGAAAGTGGAAGTGTGATGAGCAAAATGATTATTGTTATTACGGGGTTGGAAAAACGGTAATTCAGTTCTACTTCTTCTTCTGCAACATTTTCACCAGCACGGGTTCGTTTCTGCACAAATTTAAAGATCTGGACAAAATTCATCTCCTCAACTGGTTTTATTCTCTTCATAAAATCCCCGGGTTTTTCCTTGAGCTCGGGCATTTCTAAGACTGGATAGGTTTTCACTATTTCATTGCCCTGTTCGTCAAATTCGCGATATGTTGCCTGGTAGAATTTCCAGAATCCATCATAGAACCCAGTTTCTGCATCTATTCTCTTCTTAATCTTGTTCTCTTTGGATATCTGCCAGAGGATAACCATATTGATCCTTTGCGTCTTGGCATCAAACCGTTTGATAAAATAGACCCAATCATCTTCACCATGATAGAAGAAATTATTACGTCTGTGCTGCGGCCTTTTAGGTCGCTTATTGATCTTTTCCTGCTGATGATCAAATAACCTGGCTTGGGACCAGACACCGATTGTTTCTTGGAAAACAAAAGTCAGTACGGAAATTACTAAACCGGTAGACAGGATCAACAAAAAGAGGCGGTTCGTATTCAAACCACACGTCTTTAGAGCTACAAGCTCTTTGTTCTTCGTCATCATACCGAAGATAAAGAAGACAGCCATTATCGACCCTATGGGGATGAGGAGTACAAGGTAGGACGGTGTCAGGTAGACATAGTAGAGGAGAATATCCTTTGCTAAAGCATCTTTGGCTAAGAATTTTCCCAGATTGTCAAATAGATTAATTACAACATAAATGAATATCAGAACACCCAGGCAAAGGAATAGATATTTCAGGAAACTTCCGAGTACGTAACGGTTAATCACTTTCATTTTAGAAGCCGCTTGAGAGGAGACCTTTCATACTCAGCGAGGAGAAAGAGGTATAACCCCGAGACAAGAAGAACGATATTGGGTAACCACATTGCCCAGTACGGCGAAAAACCACGTCGGTCGGCGAATTCCTCACCCGCAAGGACGAGGATATAGTAAGATGAAAACAGCAGGATGCCGATAAGAAGTCCTCCAATCCCACCGCGACGAAAAAGATAGCCTAATGGAGCACCTATCAAAACAAAGAGGATGCAGGCAACAGCCAATGAGAATTTCTTGTTGAATTCAACTATATAGCGTGCGATTTTCCTTTTTTTACCTTTTATTACATTGAGCTTTTTTCCTATCTTAAATCGTGCAGCATCAAGATTAGTGACGTCGCCGTTAATGAACCTGGTTATCGCTACCGTACCGATATCTGCTATTTCAGTCTTCAATGATACAATCTCCTCCCTTGTTTGATCTATTCTGGATTTAAGTCCAAAGATATTAAGCTCATTTTGATTCCGATGTTTCCTTTCTTTTCTTATTAATTCAGTATTGACCGACATATTTATCATCTGTTTGCTGAAATTGGTTCGCTGGTACGTAGCATTATCAATGAGCTGATGGAGCTCACCATCATAGAGAACGAATTGAAGGATTTCATCTTCCTGGAAATCTTTGAGTTCACCATGAGGAGCAGTTATCATTAGATTATTGCGGAGATCGTAAATTGTTATATCATAGAGTTTGGACCGGTGTTCATCCTTTCTTCCGACATACACCATATAACCAGGGAATTCTTTTGTAAAGACCCCTTCAGCTAACCTTATAGCTGGTCGCTTCCTTGACACATCAAGCATCAGGTTTCTCGCCCGATGGTTTGACTCAGGGAGTACGAAGCTATTGAAAAAAATGAGGAAAAACATAAACAAGACGGTTGCTATAAAAGGTGTTTTCATAATAGAGAAGAAAGTCTGACCACTTATTTTTAGGGCAAGGATCTCGTTATCTTGAGAAAAACGACCAAAGGTCATAACAACCGCCACAAGGATTGCCATTGGGGCGGTATATGAGACGATTAAAGGTAGGCTATAGATCAGTATTTGACCGACTATATCAAATGGCAACCCTTTTCTTACAAAGAGATCAATGAGACGAAACAATTGATCCATTAAGAGAATAAAAGTCAGTGCTACAGCTGAGAAAAGGAAAGGTGGTATGAATTCCCGAAGAAAATAGCGGTCTATTAACTTAGTCAATCAACCCTCTATCTTTAAGTCGGGCGATTCCTTTTGCAGCAGAGATGATCAGGGCTTTTGCATCGGGGTCTAAGTCAGCGTTGAAATCCATGATTCCGAGATGGACCAATCTCATGTACGGCAGGTAAATAAAGGAATTGCTTTGTACGCTTTTCATCGTATAGAATCTCTCTGGGTAAATGGGTTCAACTAATTTATCTAAAAGAATGATGAGATTTCTATTAGTTAATGTATCACTATCATAGAATTTGCTGTCGGGAAATAACGGAAGATATTTCTCAGATACTGCAAAAACCATTGGATCCGCATATACTAATCGATCAGTTGCGCCACTGATAATTTCTGCATAGAGTCCTCTGGTCAAAGCGTATTTTTCATTGAAAATGCTGATGATTGGTGGTTTCAAATTGTTGAGCAAGGTTGAGAGGTCATTATATTGCTTATTCGTGCGGTAATAGTGGAACAGGTTGAGGTAAACACTCTCATCCGTGCTACCGATTTTCACGAGTCGTTCTAAGACATGTATTGCTTTAGTCGTTTGATTGAGTTTCTTGTGACAGTCATAAAGGTAGTACAGGGTAGTTTGAGATCCGGCGTGTTCGGCATAATATGTGCTAAAGTGCTTTGCCGCTTCTTGGAAAAGCTCGGCTTGATAATCAGCTAATCCTTTTTCAAATTCGCTACGGCGGTGAAAAAAACTTGAGCAGCTTAGGATTAGTAGTACTAGAAGCCAAAAATAATGGCGAGACGGCATTCTTTGAGGAGTTCTATATTATTCTTCGAACCGTGGATGCGACGTGCATCTGGTCCAGAGATCTTAATATCAGTTCGAGCCTCACCAATAATATCAATTGCCTGGATTAACAATGGATTTTGACCGATTCTCGGGTTGTTAAATGGATCTCGTGGTGTGTATAATACCAACCCTCTGTCAATAATAGAATTCTGGTCAGCAAAACTGGTTGAGTATACCTCTTCCAGCATTTCATTATAGATCTTTGGGAAAAGACACGGCTTCAGATTAAAACCTCGACAATCGATGACAATACCTGTGTACATAATGGACTCGATCTGTTTTGGTGCAAGCTCGAGACCTTGGGGGACTGCTTTGCCACCAGGCCATTCCTGTCCACAGCACGGACACAGCATAGGAACGACGAGCTTTACTGAAGATGCTTTAGGCAAGAGATGTGCCAATATTTTGTTCGTTAAAGTAAGGTGGTAGACGTATTCGATGCTGCCGTCGGTTAAGTAATTCTGCTTGAGAATACGGTGATTTAATAAAAGGCTGGTGAGTTGACTACTGATCTGGGTGTTGGTCTGGAGAAAATCACTGACCAGCATATCTCGATCATACTGCAATGCATTAAACTCCTTTTTCAATAGGTCAAAAGCAGTTATTTGATCATTTGCTGATGCTTTAAGCGTATATGCTTCCCAGTCCATCTCATCTGGAGAAGGACCGGTGGCGAGGAGACAAAATAAAACAAAGAAAACTGTCAATTTCACCATCATACCTCCGTGCGACTCATTCATGAATCGCGGCTAATAGCTTATGGCATATAGCCTATGGCGAATAGTTTTTATCAGCCATTAGCTATAAGCTATCCGCTGTGCCGCATACTGCGGCACAGAGCGGGCGACGGGATTTGAACCCGCGACCCTCGGCTTGGGAAGCCGATGCTCGACCCCTGAGCTACACCCGCAAACTTAAAAAAATTATATGCCAAATGATTTAGATGTCAAGATTGATGATTTCTTGTTTATTCACTATTCTTTGGCTGGCTACATCGTTGACAGCGATTCAATTCCTTTGCACAATCGTAGCAATAAGTATAAGGCGTGGGGTTAATGGCGCAGTGTTGACACGGGACAAGTTCAGATGCATAGATATCCCGACATTGAGGGCAGAGATACTTTTCACCATCATCAAGCCACTGTTCTGACGAGCAGTTTTCAATAAGACATACGATTAGTAATAGTACGATGAATGCAATGCAGAATCGTTTATTACCTATTGCTCCTTTAAAAAACATATCTAACATAAATAGACCAATGATCGAGATCGGTCAAATCTTCATAATTATTTACATCGATTGATAGATATTGATTCGGTTGCCAGCCAAGGCCAAAAGAATAGCTGTAATTCAATGAGTGAAACATGTGTTCATTGACAAGACCGGCATCAGTTGATTCTCTGAGATCCTTGTAATTGTAAAAGAACCTTGTGCCAAAGCGCAGATAGACTTTATTGATGAGATATTCAACCGCCAGAGGGATTCTGAAGCTATTGGTAAAAGCCTGGAAATCATTACCGGTTGAAAAATCCCGGGTTGGTTGATACAAGAAATCATTGCGTAAGCCAATTACGGCAAAACTCCTGTCTGCTATTGGCAATGTTTTTGCCCAACCGATCCGAGCGGTGAATGCACTGGCAAAATATTTGAGCTCTTTTTCATGATCTCCAAGGTCAATGTATATTGAGTAGGGTAATGATCTGATTTCGGCAGTTGTGATTGGACCACCGAAGTCGACAAACCAGGAAGTGAACCTGTTTGCTTGAGAAGCACTTGTGTAGAACAGTCCGACACGACCACTTGGTATGCCAACTCGCTGACTGTAGATTTCAATAAGATCCCGTTGCTCAAACCTTTCGTAAAACCCAGCGGCGATCTTCAGGTTGATATTCAGCTTGCCGATATTAAAAGATGTTTGTGACCCGATAAAATACTCAAGACCCTTTATTACATGATTGTTATAGGATTGTGCATTCTGCCATTCATAGCGGTTAATAATACCATCGTTAAATAAGTTCCAGAGCTCATCTTTAACTCTTAGCATCCAGAGATCTTGAAAGTAAAGAGAATAATCTTCGATACTTTGCCAACCTATGTAACTGGGCTCAAGTTCATACTCATATTCTAACCAATATTTGGCGTGCACACCAATGCGATTTGAACTGAGGAATATGCTCAGAGGTTGAGCTGAGGTTGCATCATAGGCAATGCCGAGCATTTTTCTATTGAATATTTGAGGGTTTTGATAAAGGTCAGTTTCATAATCAGGGATAAGCCAGGCAAAATCAGTTCCCAACGCCTTGATACGGGTTGAATATTGTAGTCCATTAACTAAACATACTAAGAGCATTGTGCCTATTAGCAATTGCTTCATATTTTCTCCTATTTCCCGGTGACTTTTAAAAACAAGTGTAGTGATGAGTATTGGTTTGTCAAGATGACAGATTGACACGGAGTTGTTTCTCGATATAATCTTCGTAGAAGCAATATAACAAAGGAGGTGAATGTTATGAAGACATACATTATGCTTATGCTGGTATTGGTTTTAACGATTTCCTTTATTTCTTGCGGTGAGAAAAAGGATGGTCCAAAAGTCGGTGATCTTACTCCTTTAGCAACAGGATTTGTGGAGTTTCTCGTAAAGGAAGATTTTGCTAATGCAGTAAAGAATTTCGATAATACAATGAAAGGTGTAATGCCTGAAGCAAAACTTCAGGAAGCGTGGCAGGGGTTACTTGCACAAAGCGGGTCTTTTAAGAAACAAATTGGCGTTCGGCAGACACAAGAACAAGGTTTTAATATTGTATTCGTAACCTGTGAATTCGAGAAATCGACGCTTAACATTAAGGTGGTTTTTAATAATACAAACGAGATTTCAGGACTTTGGTTCGTGCCGTAGTGTGTTGGGGTCAAATCCCCATTGTAAAGGATAACGAGAGCAGGCAATAACAACAGATGTTAGATACTAGACCGGATAGATACTAGATACTAGACCGGAAAGATAATAGACCAGAAAGATACTAGACCGAAAAGATAATAGACCAGAAAGATACTAGACCGGAAAGATACTAGATGATAGACCAAAGAGATCCTAGATGATAGATGTTTGATGCTAGTAAAAGATCTGGATCCCCCGATCCCTTCGACATATAACTCAGGACTACAGCAAATCGGACGATGATAGTAGAGGAGGCTGTGAAGAAATACGACGGGCCCGGTTAAATAACGTAACAGAAATGCCCATGCTTCTTCCAAAAGTTTGTTTAACAGGGCGGGGCTAAAGCCCCTACTCCTTACTCTCTACTCTTTAGGTTCTTTATCGTAGTTGCCCGATTCATCGGGCTGATTCAGGAGCAAAGCGACATGTCTTCAACGAAGTGTGTCTCCAGCGTAGCGTGTCTGCAGTGAAACGTGTCTCCAACAGAGTGTATTCTCCGTTTCATATCTTCACCGGGACGTCTTACGCCCTACTCCTTATTCTCGATCAGTCTGTCGAAATTGGAACAACAACCTACTTGACGTTGGTAGAAAAATCAGTATAATTGTTAATGGAAAGCATAAAGTATAAACAAGGTCTTACATTTGATGATATTTTATTAGTCCCCCAATATTCTGACACCTTACCCCGCGATTGTGTGGTTGCGACGAAATTCTCAAAGCATATCAGCTTGAAAATCCCGATTGTCAGTGCGGCAATGGATACTGTGACTGAATCAGCCATGGCAATTGCCGTTGCGCAACAGGGGGGTATCGGCGTTATTCACAAGAATATGTCGATTAAAAGACAGCAGAATGAAGTGCGTAAAGTGAAGCGTGCACGCGGTGGCATGATTGTGGATCCGATAACTGTTTGTGAGGATTCCCCGATACGTCTTGCCAAGGAAGTAATGGATAAGTACGGCATTTCTGGGGTTGTGGTTCTTGATAAGAAAGAGCAGATCGTTGGTATTCTGACAAATCGCGACATCCTCTTTGAGAAGAATCT
>JAUWLY010000035.1 GCA_030613445.1 Candidatus Stahliibacteriota bacterium
CGATAATACCCTGACCTGTATATAAAGGCCATACCTGATCCGCTCTTATCTTTAATACGCCCCACGCAATCTCCCGCGTTATATCCGGCGGCGCAAATGAGTATGGAGGATTATCCAAACTGATTGGTTTGAGATCATAATCCACATAATAAATATCCTCATGCCGGTCGAGGATCTCAATAACTTCTATGCTCGCACGGCAATAAATCGCATTATTGATCCAGAAGGACTTGATATCTGTTACCTTACCCTGTTGCTCCATCTCTCTCAAATACGCAAGTACTTCTCTTTGCTTTTTTACAGAGAATGCCTGTAATAACTCAGCAACCCGTACCCTTCTCAATTTCCGCGGTAAACCCTGAACCACACTCTTTAATTCATTGACATTCATCTGCTCCTTGAAGACAATATCCACTGGGATCAGCTCTCCAACGTCTTTCATATCCATTACCCGCACTAAATCCGGGCTCATGAGAGCAAAAACCGGCACAATGCCCACAAGTATCAATATCATTAATATTCTTTTCATAAAACCCCCTTAATTTAGAAAGCTAAAGAGAGCTCAGAAGGCTCTTTTTCTTTCTTGTTTTGCCTTTAATAGCCCTATTCTGCCTTCTCCTGCCATATTCTGCCTTCTCCTTTTTAACTTACCTCAAAAGAACTGCCTTTTCTTGTTGCTTCGCAACACACGGATTTCCGCAGATTATCAGCCTAAGGCTGGCACGGATGCACACGGATATAACTATTTGCCGTTTCATCGATACTCTGCTACTCTATTTAAGTAGTATCGCCTTTTCGGTTTTCTGATAATCGTCCGTCTCCCCTACGGGATTTACAACAAACCTGATAAAGTACACACCGGCTGGCACCCGTCTGCCTAGATCATCACGCGAATCCCAGGAGATAGTAGAAGCAAGAGACAAGAAGCCAGAAGATAGATCAAAAGATTTGATCATTCTACCACTCACATCATAAACACCCAGTGTGCTTTGGCTCTTGGAGCTTGGGATTTGGAATTTGAGATTCGTAATCTCCCGAAATGGATTTGGGGATACTGATAGACTCGGTATCGTGGAGCGAATCTCAGAATCCGGTGTCTCAGCAATACCAACGACCACGTCAGCCCTTTCTAAACAGGAATAATCACCCCAGGCCCAGGCATTGTTATATCCCTTAACATAGTAATAAAATTCACCCTCAGCATGTCCAGTAAACGAGTAAGATGTATCAGTAATGCTCGAAGAAATCGTATTAACGTCAGCAAATAAGCAAACTGGGAACATATCGTCAACATAAAAACCACTGTTCAGTACACTGCCATCAGTCATTGAGCGGAACCTGAAATAGACAGACTTACCGACCCAGTTATTCAATGAATATGCTTTTCTCACCCAAGAACTCTGATTGCCATTAAAACGTGTCGTATCCATATTATACCAGTTTTTTGTATTCTCGGAGACCTCAACGACTGCAACATCATAATTAGTTTCCAGGTTATAGCGGCACCAGAAAGTAAGTGAATCACCGGTCTGCACAAAATAGGGGTGCGTGGTATGAGCAGCATGATTCATATCATCTATATTTCCCGAAAATAAGCTGTGTGTGCCAGAATGGGCTTGACTCGTGCTCAATGTAAACCCATTGAGTACCCAGCGGCTCGTGCCCGATTCAAGGTCATCTTCAATAATTGAAGGGTTGGATAATTCAACAAGCTCCCATTGTAATGGCTCATTATAAACCGGGTTCTTGGCATGCCAGTAGATCGTGAAATCCTCACCCACTGTACCCAAGGAATAGATGCTCGGCGGTGGCACCACGGTTCTCACCAATAGCACAATAGAATCGCATATCCCGGCAAGATATTCAAGTGCTTTGAAATTCTGATGAATAATATGGTCGAGCTGACTCACAGGTTGATAAAACGATGTACCCAGTTCCACGGTAAACGAAAGGTTTGATACACCGCCAACATATCGCGACCAACCATAAAACCAGTCCACGGACGAACCACTGACTGGATATATAGTTATCGCAATAGGACCACGATCATAGTATCCACCTCCTAATCGCTGTATTAAATCTGCTGCATTATTACCAAAATGGTTGTAGAGGGCTGAATCAGGCGGATGTTCGGCCTTCCAACCCCACGGCCACATGAGCATTTCACCATGGCTATGATAGCTCATATTTGCATTACAGAAATGATCCTGTACATAAAGTGTCAAGGCCCTGGTTTCATCACCAGAATTGGCATAGGCACCGCAAAAAAGGATACCAGCTGGTCGGTGACTCGCCTTACCATTATCAACCGCACCCCACTCGCCTTCGAGTTCTGATGTACAACCTGCATAATTACGATTCGGATCAGTCCCAGTGCTGCCGCCAAAGGGTTCGCGGTTCTTGCGCCACATATTGCCTGACGGATAATCGTATAAGTAGCCATCAGCATTTATTATCGGGAAGCAGTACAGTTCTGTATTATCAATAATATCAGTAATATTGCCTACAGTACCGTATGCTCTAAGCATCGAATCTGCGAAAAACAGTACCGTGGGAATACAAGCCCATTCGCGCGAATGATGGAGACCATCGATCAGAAAGCCTGGCTCATCGTCTTCTTCAACATGGACATTATCAGATATTTTGACACCGTACATCCAGTTCCCTTGATAGGTCGGGATCGGCAAAGAATCCAGTTTACAGATCGAGGGATAATTTTGAACCATCTGCTGCAGACTATCATTGACCTCAGTATAAGATAAATAATCAGCCCGCACCTGCTCTTTAATATGAGCAATACTGAAGACGATTATCTCATAAGGCAAGCCTGATCCTCTTATCTGCCCCAAAACATCTTGATCAGCAACAATATCATAGTACTCATTAGCACGCGCACTGGCAATATCCAAATCATGCTTGGGCGAGATTTTACTCAAATCCTTCCAAGCCGGTGCATAGACTCGAACTATCATATCTTGACTCAGTGCAATGCTTACACAAATCAGTAACAAGATAATGATCTTTTTCATTGTATCTCCTTTTAATGTTCGCTATATACTCGCATAAACTACTCTAATTTGAATACTGCTAAACCTATATTTATATAGACTTAAACCTATTTGAACATCCTCCATTCTTTCTATATTATTATAATGCAAATTAAAAATTTGTCAACCTTGAATGGGCATTGGAAATGCTAAGCGACCCGGCCAATCCTCATAAGCCTGATCGACTTCCACTGCCAGATCTTTATGATATCAAAAAGTGACTTGGCTTCACGACCCAGGTCAAAAGAAAAGTAAATGAAAAGCGGCTTGCCCTTTAGATTCTTCTTGTGCAAAGGTCCCCAGAATCTTGAGTCCATTGAATTATCGCGGTTGTCACCCATGACAAAAACATAGTCGTCAGGCACTACGACGGGGCCAAAATTGTCCCTTACGTGAACATTCAAAATGTCATAGAGCTTAGCTTGCTCCCATGTCCTCTGATAAAGCATACGATCCAGATTAACCGGCTCATACACATGATAATCCGCGTGCCGGGTATAAGGCTCTGATATTTCTTCTCCGTTAATATACAAGACCTTATTGATGAGCTGCACAGTATCACCTTCAATGGCAACACAACGCTTCACAAAATCCCGTTTTTCATAAGGATATTGGAAAACGACAATTTCACCACGCCGGGGCAATCTTCCTGGAATTAACGGGATTTGACGAACTGAAAATGGAACCGGGATTTTGATACCATAGATAAAACGGTTGACGAGCAAAGCATCACCCACCAACAAGGTTTTCTCCATCGAGGGTGTGGGTATTACATATGCCTGCACGAAAAATGCTCTGAGAATCAAAACTACCGCAATAACGATTATCCAGGTTACTATTTCCCGTTTGACCTTTTCCTTCATAGCAAATTATAATGCGTTTTGCACTGAAGTCAATAATGTCATTAATTGCCCTCTTTCAACGCTATCAAGAGAATATCAATTATTAGAAACTTGGACAGATTGCTTAATAGCTGTAGTTGTCCAATTCATTGGACTGCCCGATAAATCGGACGACTACAATTGATTGAATCATGCGTGTTCAGAAGTCACGCTGGCGCTGTGATTGTTGAAAAGGGAGAGGGTGAGGAAAAGCAAGATGTAGCGGAGAGAACAATATTATACTGAGGATGTTCTCGACAAGGCTACAACAGTAACTCTTAACTCTTCGAGTAAGTCCCACAGAAGAGGGGCATCGAGAAGTTCATCCACGAAAAGACGTATCCAAGTTTCTGCAATTATATCTTGACTTGTCTATGATTATACATAAAATAACAAATGCAATTATATGGGCGGTTAGCTCAGCCTTGGTTAGAGCGTCTGCTTGACATGCAGGAGGCCACCCGTTCAAGTCGGGTACCGCCCATGTTTTCCCATCGAGGCTGTCTTGGCGAGAAAAACCCATCACAAGGAAAAGATCAATGGAAGACATACTGGATATCCTCATAATTATTCAGAGACTCGATGATGAAATAAAGGATACGATATCCGAGATAGAACTAATCCCCGCTAAAATTGAAGATTTAGAAAAAGAAAAAAAAGAAGCCGACAATGCACTTGATGAGAGAATAAGTCGCATCCAAGAGATCCGCAAAACATATAAGATCAAAGAAGGCGACATTGCTGGAAACGAAAGTAAAATAACTAAACTCAACAGCCAGACCTTTGCTGTTAAAACCAATGAAGAATATCGCGCAATTCTTAATGAAGTTGATTTTTTGAAAAAAGAAAATGAGAAAACCGAAGACGAAATGATAAAACTCCTGGAAGAAGAAGAACAACTGAAGAACTCTGTAGAACAGTTTGAATCTGAAACCAAGGACTTGATCCGTAAAAAGAGCGAGAAAATCGACAACACCCATAAGCACAATGAAGAATTGATCGAACATCTAGCCAGACTAAAAGCTGATTTCGATACTCATTTCGATAAGCTCCCCAACGATATTAGCGGGCAGTATAATAAAATAAGGAAGGTTCGCGGCAATTCGGTCTGTTTGATCCATGATGAAACATGCACGGGATGCTTTGCCAATCTCACACCCCAGTTTCTCAATGAACTCAAGAAGAGAAACGAACTACTCTTGTGTGGTAGCTGTGGCCGCATACTAATATACGCTGACCCCGACAAAGACAATTAAGAAAGCAGACGAACCCTGATGGCTGCGCAGTCTATCCATCCCTTAGTTGTGTATGTAGATGGTTCATCGCGCGGCAATCCTGGACCTGCCGGCATCGGCATTGCGGTTTTCGCGAGCGATGATACATCAAAACCAATTGAAGAGATCTCGCGCTACATCGGCATAGCAACAAACAACGTTGCTGAATATGAAGCAATCATTCATGCATTGAGGTGGTTGATCAAAGCTAAAAAGAAATCCGGCATAATAAAACTCGATTCGGAACTCGCCTACAAACAGATAACTGGTCAGTACCGAGTACGAAAACCCCATATTGGCCACCAGATAAAAAGAGTCCGACGATTGCAAGAACAGCTTGAAAAAATCTCATTTGTCTTGGTTCCACGTACCGATAATAAAGCTGCAGATCGTCTCGCTCAACAAGCATCAAAAAAAGTGAAGGTCATCAGGAAATCTTTCAAACAAACCAGATTACTTGAATAGAAAATCAAAGCGCTCGGAAAAAGTATTCGTAGCTCTTTCGAGCATCTTGACAAGCATTTGAAAAAGAATACACTGATTTAATGAAATTCTCTAAAGAAATAAACGCACCACGCCTTTTGATTTTTGGCTATCTTGGCATTATCGGCGTAGGCACATTACTACTGCTTCTGCCATTTGCCACAGCCAAAGGTATTTCAGTCATTGACGCGCTCTTTACCGCTTCATCCGGCTTATGTGTTACCGGCTTGATCATCAAGAATACGGCACTTGATTTTACCTTGTTCGGGAAATGCATTATCCTTACACTCATTCAAATCGGTGGTCTTGGCTATATGACCCTTTCGACAACTTTCTTCTTTTTTCTCGGCAGAAAAATATCCTTACGTGACCGCGTTCTTTTTAAGGAATCGATCAATGTTCTTTCTTTTGAAAATCTGAAACGCTTTGCCTGGCGCGTATTTCGAATAACCATTGCTCTGGAACTAACTGGCACGATACTCTTGTACATCTTTTTCTTGAAGAAATTCAACCCGCTTGCTGCTCTAGGTCATGCATTTTTTCACGCGGTATCTGCCTTCTGCAATGCCGGCTTCTCGAGTTTTTCAGAAAACATGAGCCTTTTTTCAAGTTCAACCGGTGTGCCACTTACCGTTGCTGCATTGTTTATTATTGGTGGCCTGGGTTTCATTGTCATCTCTGATGTTTTCACAACATTTGTAAAAAGAACCAAGAAACGTTTGTCCTTGCACACTACTATTGTGGTAAGAACAACGCTAGCCTTTATTGTTTTTGGCACCATCTTCATTCTTGTACGTGAAGGCCACCATGCATTACAGGGATATACGTTTACTGAGAAGATCCTCTTTTCGTTTTTTCAGGCAGTTACGCCAAGGACTGCCGGATTCAACACCTTTACCATATCAATGTTTTCACCAATTACCCTTTTTATGTTTATGCTCTTCATGTTCGTCGGTGCTTCTCCTGGAGGTACTGGCGGTGGTATTAAAACAACAACCTTTGCTTTGCTCTGCAAATGGATAAAAGAATTGCTCCTGGGTCGCTACGGTGATATCTCCACGCATCGGAAAAGGATACCTATTGAGCAGGCTTTCAGGTCGCTCGTCATTATTGGCATAGCCATCTTTGTGATCATCTTTTCGTTCACCTTGATCATGCTCTTTGACAATCCACGACCCCTTAAAGCTCTTTTTGAGGTCTTTTCAGCTTTGGGAACAGTTGGACTTTCTTTGGGTTCAGCCGTGAATCCCTTCTGCAGTTTTTCATATGATCTTTCATGGATCAGCAAACTGGTGATAATAATGACCATGATAACTGGTCGTGTAGGAACAATCACTATTGGCAGTGCGCTTTTGCGACCGCACACCATGGATTTCAAATATCCTGAAGAACCTATTGTAATCGGGTAGCCCCAGGGTGAAATCGATTCTGTTGTATAATGCACATTTCTTTGATTTTCGCAAACCGCAAAAAAAAATCCGGGCAATCCAAATCAGAAACGGCATAATAGAAAAAACCTACCTGAAAAAACCTAAGCTGCCACCTACAACAAAACAGTATAACCTGAAAGGAAACTATGTGATTCCCGGTTTCATTGATAGCCACACCCATCTCATTTCTCTGGGTATTGAACGCCAACGCATTAACCTTGAGAAATGCAAGTCTTTGAATGACTGTCTTGAAAAACTTCGCGCCGGGCTAACTAAAGGCAAAAAGCTCGTTTTTGCTTCTAACTGGGACGAAAGCGATTGGTCTTCATTCAAACTAGAAGACCTGAATCGGTACACGCTCGATAAAATATCAAGAGAGAAACCGATTATCATGCGCCGTATCTGCGGTCACTTTGCCGTAGTCAATTCCCGTGGACTGAGCTGTATATCGAATAAATGGCACACCGTAGACAGAAAGAGCGGTCACCTTTACGAAGATATTGCCCTCAATTTGAATAACATTTTCAAACCTGATAATACAATGCTCCAGAAAGCTTTGAAACTGGGTATTTCTGAAGCACTGAAAAAAGGGATAACATCAGTCCATGAAATAATAGATATCCAGCGTTTCCGTCTGTTACAGACAATACATAGAAACCGTGGTTTGAAATTAAGGTTTTCTGTCTATGTTCTACTCAAACATTTCAAAGATATTCAGAACGCCGGATTATCATCTGTTTTTGGTGATGATTTCCTGAGATTCTCCGGCATAAAAATCTTCCTCGATGGTTCAATCGGTGCTAAAACCGCGGCGTTAACCAATCCTTATGTACGGACCAGAAAATGTGGCAAGATTCTAATAACCCGGCAGAAGCTCGAACAGATAGCTAGTGCTGCAAAGAAGCATGATCTCCAGCTTATGATCCACACGATCGGCGACCGCGCTACTGCCCAAGCCCTGGAAGTTCTGAAAAAAATCATCACCAGAAAGCAAAATCCATTACGCCACCGGCTTGAACATCTCGAAATCCTTAATCAATCTTTGATCAAGGATATCGCTGACCTCGACTTGATTTGCTCTATGCAGCCAAATTTCGCGAGAAAATGGCAAAGACCCGGTAATATGTACGAACAGTATCTTGGCAATAGATACAAAACCATGAATTGTTTTAAACAGATATCAGACGCTGGAGTGAAATTGGTATTTGGCTCAGACTGCATGCCCTTGGATCCGCTCTTTGGTATTCAGGGTGCTATTCATCATCCCTTTGCATGTGGCAGGCTCAATCCAGAATCTGCTTTCCGAAGTTATACGACAGAGGGTGCCTTCGCCACATTTGACGAAAATAGAAAAGGGATTATTGGAAAGGGTTTTCTTGCTGACCTTGTGCTGTTTGATAAAAACCCACTTACCCAAACCAATATAGATCGAATTAAGGTGTTGATGACCATGGTCAATGGTGATATCGTTTATCAAAGAAAATCTTCATGAAATTCTCCTGGTATTTCAAAAAAGCATACAAGAAATTCAGTACTGACCGGTGCCCCCTTCTTGCTTCTGCACTCGTGCATGCAACTACCTTTAGCCTCTTCCCTCTTCTCCTCGGTCTTATTTCGCTCTCAGTCTTTATCATGGGTTCTTCAGAAGGTGTCATCGATAAGATCATGCCTTATCTAAAACAAGCATTTCCAGTCAATATTAATGAGATTATCAATAATATTTCATTGATAAAGCAGAATTCAATTGTTATTGCAATCGCTGGTTTACTCGGTTTTCTCTGGGGTGCAGCGAGTATATTCCGCGCTTTAGAATCAACTCTTAATGTCATCTGGAAGGTGAAGAAAGATCGACCTTTTTTCCGTAAGAGTCTTCTGACCATTGGTTCGGCATTTTTTGTGATCATTCTTCTTCTAGGATCGATTTTCGCCAACCTCGTAGGAAAAATGGTTGGCCTTGAAGGCTTAGCGACGCTTCCTCCCCAGTTCAGCATTATTTTGAGCATCCTCTTATTTGCCTTGATCTACTGGCAATTCCCTAATCGTAAGGTACAATTCAAGGATGCTATGTTTGGCGCCGTGTTTACTGGTATTACGTGGGAAATAGCGAAATTTCTCTTTACCTTCTATATTACCAGAATGGTAGACTATTCCAGAGTATTTGGCTCGTTGTCCACCTTAGTCGTTATTTTCTTATGGGTCTATTACTCGGCATACATTTTTCTATTCGGCGCTGAGCTCAGCTATGTCTACGCCCGGAGGAAACACCTTAGGAAATAAAGATTAGTTATTAAGTGACTGAGTCATTAAGTCATTGAAATATCCAGACTAACAGAGAAAAAAACTGATTACGTAATAACTTAATAACTAAATTACTCAATTACTGCTCGGTTTAACCGAGTCTATCTTCCCCCTTGACAAATATCAAATTGTGGTTATAATTAGACAATGACTCTATATGTAGTGTATTTTAAGGTAATATCGCAACATATGTCTGGAATCCTAAACAAATCCAATTACTACAAATCTGACTTCTTTGCAAATGGAACAGGTTGGAAGGTTGAAAAGGGTTCTGGTTATTTGAATGTGATATTGTTCACCCCGTGAAATAGGAGTAATCTAATTATGGGAAATGAAAAAGGAAAACGACTAAAGTTAGAGAAAATAAAATTCTTCAAGGAAGGCTGTATTTCACAGGGTAAAGGATTTAGTGCTTTGAATTCAGCCTTTATCTTATGAAGTGTCCAAGATGTGGTAAGGATAGCGACCGGGTATTAGAAACAAGAATGCCGCAGTCTGGTTCAGTAATACGCAGAAGAAGGAAGTGTACTAACTGTCTATTCCGTTTTACGACGTACGAAAGCATTGAACGCATGCCTTTGGTAGTTATAAAACGCGACAAAACAAGGGAACCGTACGATCGAGCAAAACTGCTCAACGGCATTGCAACCGCCTGCCGAAAGCGACCTGTATCAGCCGAAAAGATAGAAAACATTGTCAATGAGATCGAAGACACGGTATCTGACAAATACCAAACCGAGATAAAATCATCTGAACTCGGGCGTATGGTATTAGACCGCCTATTGGAAATCGATGAAGTCAGTTATGTGCGATTTGCGTCGGTATACCGTAAATTCACTAATATCGATAAATTTGCCACCGAGTTAAAAAAGATAAAAGAGGAGAAAAGATGCCAGAAAAAACATCGGTAAGGATTGGTATCTCTGAAGAAATTCCTAAAGAATCGATTTTTCAGAGTATTAAGAAAAGAAACGGAACAGTTGTCGCCTTTGACAAAAAGAAGATAACTAATGCCATATATACCGCAGCAAAAGCCATAGGTGGAGACGACCGAGAACTTGCAGAAAAATTAGCCAATGAAGTTGTCTTGTTTCTCTATACCCTAAAGGGAGATAAAACACCAGACATTGAAGAAGTCCAGGACGCGGTAGAGAAAATACTCATTGAAAGCGGCCATGCCCGCACTGCAAAGGCTTATATCCTTTACCGAAAACAACGTGAAATACTGAGAAAAAAGAAACTTTTTTCCAAGCTGCCCGAAGAACGAGACACAACCGACTATGCTTTATTTGTACGCACTTCAGACGATGATTTTGTCTCCTGGGATCGAGCAAGAATCGTCAATGCATTGCAGAATGAAACCGGATTGGATCAAGAAACTGCACTAAAAATCTCCGAAGAAACTGAAGATACGATTCTAAATTCCAACGTGGGACTTATCTCTTCATCGTTGATCCGAGAAATAGTCAACGTGAAACTTATCGAACATGGTTTAGAGAATTCACGCTTACGTCACACAAGACTTGGTATCCCTCTTTACGATGCAGAAAAAATCATCTTATACGCGAACCGTGAGAACGCAAATATTCCGCACAACCCGGAAGCGACTAATATGACTATCGCCGAAACCGTCAAGAAACAGTATATGCTTTCCGAGGTTTTTAGCCGCGATGTTGCTGATGCGCACATAAAGGGTGATATCCATCTGCACGATCTTGGCTTTGGTGACCGCCCCTATTGTTCGGGTCAATCTTTGGAATATGTGAAGAAATTTGGATTGAATCTACCTAACGCGCTCTCCATAGCCAGACCAGCAAAGCATGCCGATACATTGCTCGCCCATATGGTCAAATTCTCAGCAGCGCTACAAGGACATTTTGCTGGGGCAATTGGCTGGGATGCAGTCAATATCTTTTTTGCACCATTTTTAACTAAAATGAACGACCGCGAAATACATCAACTTGCCCAGATGCTCATATTTGAATATTCACAGCAATCAGTGGCAAGGGGCGGTCAGGCGATATTCTCAGACCTCAACATTTACTGGGAAATCCCTAAGCATTTCAAACATGTCGAGGCGATTGGTCCGGCCGGTGAATACACGGGCAAGAAGTATGGTGATTATGAAAAAGATGCCCAAAGATTTGCCTGGGCTCTTTTTGATATCTACATGGACGGCGATGGGACAGGTCGACCATTCTTCTTCCCCAAACCACTCGTTCATATTACCGAAACCCTCTTTAAAACTCCTGGCTGGGAAGGCTTTTTAAATCACATCGCTGACGTGTCATCTAAACGCGGTAATACTTACTATGTATTTGACCGTGGTGAAACCGCAAAAATATCAGAGTGCTGCAGATTATCATTCAAACTCGAGGAGTCAGACCTGGAAGATGCCAATAAGCCGTGGAAAATGCGTTATACTGCACTCCAGAACGTCACTTTGAATCTTCCCAGGGCTGCCTATTTATCCAAACACGATGATGATTTACTCTACAAGAACCTCGATAGATTACTCGACCATGTAGTAAAGGCGCACCTTCAGAAAAAACAGTTCATTGAGAAAATTATCTCGCTGAAAGATGAAGGACCACTCGCACTGCTGACTATGGAAAGAGACGGTGAACAGTACCTAAGGCTCCATCGAGCAACCTACTTAATCGGTTTATTGGGGTTGAATGAACTTGTTGAATACCACATAGGAAAACAGATGCATGAGGATGAAACCGCTTTACGCTTCGGCCTTAGGGTATTGGCGTATCTGTATTTGCGGGGCAAGGCACTATCAAGCACTCATGGACTGCGTTTTGTCATGGAGCAAACTCCAGCTGAGTCCACTGCCCATCGTCTTGCCCGCCTTGATGTTGAGCATTTTCCAGACATGGCATTGAGTATTGTAAAAGGCGATACTAAAACCAACTCGATATACTATACGAATTCCACATATTTGAATATCGGGATCAATTTAGACTCGATTGACCGTGTAAAAATTGAAGGTAAATTCCACGATATGATCGAAGCCGGTGCATTAACCCATGTCTGGCTCGGTGAATCACAGCCGCCAAAAGAATCGATTGCCAACTTTGTGGTAAAGACATTCCGTAATACCCGTAATGCACAAATCGCCTTCTCGCCGGAGTTTACAACTTGTAACAGTTGTTTCAAAACGTCAAGAGGGCTCAGGGAAATTTGTCCTCATTGTGGCAGCAATAATATCGATCACATCACCCGTGTAACCGGCTACTTCACCAAAGTCTCTAGCTGGAATAGAGGCAAAAAACAAGAACTGAAAGATCGCCGTCGCTCCAGTATCTAATAGTGTAAATCCAAAGTCTGTTTTCTCATACCTTCTTCATTAAAAGTTACTGTATTGACATACCTGCTATTTTGGATATCATCACCAAAAGGTGGAGCTCATGAAAAATATTCTGTTAATGGTCGCAATTATTGCGTTGACACTCTTAAACTGCGGGAAACCAGAAGAACCAACACCACAGGTCACTGAGGAACAAGTTTTTATACCTCCTCAAGGCATGGTTCTGATCCCAGCTGGATATTTCACAATGGGCAGTGATTCTGGCACTGCAAGTCCTAAGCACAAGGTTTGGATAGATGCTTTCTTCGTTGATAAACATGAGGTAACGAATCGCCAGTACAGAGAATTCATCGAAGCAAGCGGCCATCCAAAACCGCCCTTTTTCAGAGATCGGGACCTCAATAAACCTAATCAACCAATCATTGGTGTGAGTTATTATGATGCTCTGACCTATGCCCAGTGGAAAGGTAAACGTTTACCCACTGAGGCAGAATGGGAATACGCTGCGCGAGGTGGACTGGAAGGCAAACAATTTCCTTGGGGAGATGAGGTAGTAGCAAAAAGATGCAATTATGCTCCCAAGCCATTCAGAGAAAAAGATGGTTATGACTACTCAGCTCCAGTGGGGAAGTATGCGCCGAACAACTACGGATTGTATGACGTCGCAGGAAATGTCTGGGAGTGGTGTCAGGATTTCTATGATCAGGAATATTATAAGACCAGCCCAGAAAAAAATCCTACTGGACCTGACTCTGGTTATACCCGAGTACTTCGAGGGGGCTCATGGTTGAGCATTAATCCTAAATACTTGAAGTGCTCATCAAGAATGGAACTAAGACCATTTGTACAGGACCGCTATTATGGGTTCCGTTGTGCAAAAACTCCGTAGCCTATCACTACTTCTGTTTATTGCGGCGTGCTTTACTCACAGGTTCAGCATACCATTTGAGCACAATGTTCTGGCAGCTGACCCGGTTGCTGAAAAAACTAATAAAGAAACTGAACCGCTGCCAGTAGCACATGAACCTTCTATATCATTGGAGCGCAGATTAGAGCGCTCGAGCAAGATCATAGAATTCAAACGGACCATGCCTGATGAAACTCTCGAGCCGATCATGCTTCGACTTGATTATGAAATTCGTTCTTTCGATACCAGCCAAGCCTCAGTGGTATCACTTATCAATGGTTTAATCCAACGGATTACCATGGACAAAGATACTTATCACCAGGGGGAAATCGCGAACCTCAATATTACGGTTATCCTACCCTTGGAAGATCCAAAAATCAATTTTCTGTATCGAACGTATAATCTTTACCTAATTGCACCCAATACCTACAATACCGTGCTTGCGGTGCCAATGAATACAGAACCGGGTGATTATATGATGACCCTGCGTTATCAGGAAAAAAGTAAACAGAAAAAAATTGAGATGCCGTTTACAGTCATCCCCGGTGGTTTTTCTGAAGAAGACACAGCTGATCTTGATATCAGCATCCTCACTGAAGAAACTCTTGAAATGCTCAAGTATGAAGGTAATTATTTTGCTCGCGCC
>JAUWLY010000196.1 GCA_030613445.1 Candidatus Stahliibacteriota bacterium
CAATTGGATGGCGGTGGGATCGGCTGTGGTGCCCGCTCTACGACTTCCACGTCTTCTATCAATTTGAGTTTCTTAATAAA
The DNA here is from genome assembly GCA_030613445.1 of Candidatus Stahliibacteriota bacterium. GTDB lineage: Bacteria > Hydrothermota > Tepidihabitantia > SM23-42 > SM23-42 > JAUVZL01. The sequence continues at coordinate 81 of JAUWLY010000196.1, forward strand.
CTCATCCATCTGCGTTTCGGGCTTCAAAGTAATCTCAAACCAAAGTTTCAGCCGGCCGGCCCCTACTTTATTCAGTTCCTGATCGCTTAAAGAAAAGAGCCGCCTGATACTGGCCACAAAGTTTTGCAATTCAGGGGGTAGTAACAGCAGGGGTGAATCGATATTGGTTCCTGTCCGAAACCTCACGTGGATCCTCTTGCTGGTTCCAGCGTTTGACAGTTCATACTGAATCCGTATTCTCGACGCATTATAGTTATAGAGCGATTGGTTAATCACGCCGAGAGGCGTATCCTCGAATAATCCATTGCCTCGGATTGACGCCTCTAAGACCGTGCGGGATACTAGCGAGGAAGGAATCACAGAATCCGCAGGCAATTTTGAGTTGTGCCCGGGTGCGACCATTACTGTCATCAGAAAAAGCGCAGGGAAGAATTTGGAATATAGCCTTCGCATTTCGTGTAACTCCCAGCTGGCGGAATTAAGGAATATTATAGCCGGATCAAAGCAGAGCTGTAGCTGGTCAAAGTGTGAAAGAGATCAGGAAATGATCCGTGAATTAATAAGCAAAAAGCCCAAACTAATAAATGTTTCTTTAGTTTCGGATTTCTGTTTCCATAAAGGGTTAGCAAAGTACCCTGTTGAAAATTATTAAGAAGTAAAACGTCGGCGGCTCCCAACAGGATGAAATTTGCCCTGTTAGGAGCGAGGTAGGCACATTTTGAAAGGTTTCTCCATTTTAATCTTTACCTAAATTGATGGATTAAATTTGAGAAAAACCAGTATCTTTCAGAGGGAAGAGCATTTAGAAGTTTAGCATCGATTCAACGATAGGTAGAAATTGCCAAAAATAGTTAAGGAAAAGTAATTGTGGGAGTGAGATTGAGCTTCATATGAGCACAATAATAAGGTTTATATATCATGGGACACCATGTAATGTCAAGAAAATTCAGACTGGTGATTTGAGATTATCACAGTTTTAAAGAAGGTTGTAATACCAGATTGATACCCCAGTCCTATAATGTTTAGTATCTCAGTAGTATAGAAACATTTTAAGGTATATTAAAAGCTGACATATATTAGATATCGCCCGCTATGCCCTGAAAACTGGGATTGAGGATATCACAAATTTTTATGGCCTCTAATAATTCCAGCTTTGGAGCTATCTGCAATTTTGAAAGCGCAATTTCACTTTAGCAGATACATGCGCTCTACCGCAATTGGTCCAGATTATGCTATTTGTGAAAAAAAGGCAGAGCCATTGCTGACTCTGCCTCCTCAATGAGTTCATATCATGCTCTTAATCACCATTTGGTACGATAACGATTTCATCCGAACCTTGAATAGGAGTCCCATCATAGGTATTTCCGGTCAGTATAATATAGCCATCCTGAAAAGCTGCGGGATCAAGGTTTTCAGTCTCGACCTGTACCAACAGATCTATTAACCCGTCACCATTCACATCCTCTTCATGCGCCAAGGATTTGCCTTTTCCTCTGACAGCTACACCTGAACCCCCAAGTTCAACCGTACTAGGGTTGACGGTAGTCGCGTCGAAAGAAGCGGATGTTAGAATCGCCACGGGAATTACCCCATTCGAGCCGAGGTTAATGCTATTGGGATAGCTGCCCGGTTTGATATCAATGGTCACTTGCATGACCATATCACCGATTGAGACTGATGGTTCATAACCACAGTACTGGCGAGCATATACGTCATCAAACCAGCTGGTGCCACCAAGGTACCCCTGCAGGGAAAAATTAATTATGTTATCTTCATCCAGGACATCCAGAGAAGCGACCCAATTGTCATCTACCAACAGATCGCAAGTATCATATTTGACGTTGATGGTGAGCTTGTGCCACCCTGTCGTTCTCGGAATGCTTGTCGGCGTATAGATAAACCCCTCTGTGTGGTAGCTGTAATTATACGTTGATGATCCAGTGTAAAATCCAACGCCTATCATGTGGTTAGCCGGGTCTGGATCTTGAACGCGTAAGACCGCAAGATGCGATGGATCAGTATCTTCCTGATCGTACAACCAAGCGTTCACGCTGAATTTGCCGGTCATAGTTTTATAAATTTGCGGATAAGGCCTGCCACCAACCTGTTTTAGACTGTAGTCCCCACTGCGTGCGTAATCCGTGGTCGCACTCACGTTGCCGTTTATCACGTCCCAATGTGATTCTGGTAGAGTAATGAAGTCATCGAGGCAGCCTTCTGTATAACCGACATGCCACTGGCCACTCGACGAGTCAGCTGAGTACCAGATCCGCAGAAATATGTCGCCTCCTATTTCTTCTGCCAGAAAAGACGATCGATAGATTTCTCCGCTGTCCCAACCGGAAGCGGACTTGGCGAGTATGAGTACCGGTTCTGTCCAATTTGTCTTATCGGTGCTTTCCGAGTAATAAAGGCTGGTGTTACCACAATTTGACGTATTGGGGTACGCTGCGACCAGCATAATATACTTATCACCGACTTTTTGAACGTCGGGGTGCCACATGACCTGTCCTGTAAGGGAAATGGATACAGGTTGCTCAGGCTCCCAGGTTATCCCGTCAGATGAAGTTCTCATGTAGACACTTGAAGAATTGGCGGTACAACCAGCGTTGCGAACGTACCACATGTAATAGGTCTCCCCTTCATACAAAAGAGTCGGAGACAGCAAATAACGCGACATTGTGATTACAGGTGATGCGTCGTGGGTCCAATCTGTCCCATCGGTAGAAGTTATTCTTTCTACATATGTATCTGTTGAATCCGCGTGAATATAGTAGAGAATCATCGTGCCATCAACAAGAAGCATGTCGGGGTCGGCCTTGCTACCACCTCCGACCAGAGGATTTGTAAGCCCTGACGGCACTTCCCACGATATTCCATCATTACTTGCGATTACCGACGGATTTTCAGTGGTCGGGTTACCGCCAGGATATGGAGTCATGGCCATCCAGTACGCGTAACCGTTCCAACCACCCGGAACATAAACGACATCGGGATGAACCACCTGTCCTTGTCCGTCATATGTGGGCGTGGTAAGGTAGTCTGGGGCATTCATCCCTGCGGTATTGAAGTCCTCGAAACTATCGAAAAAGATAAATGTGTTGCTCCCGTCACTTGCCGAAGTCGCGCCTGGGTTGCCGTAGTAGAGATAGATGGTAGCGGGAACCGTATTCTCTATTTCCGGTACTTTAACCCAGATACTGGCCGATGGTGGCGAACTACTGGGATTCCAAGACTCAATCCAGAAAGGAATTAACGTTACACCATCATCAGCTGTCACCCGGACATCACTGCCATCTGCATTAGCTGCCAAGAAATCAAACGAATCATCATCAAGGGTTACATTTACCTGATAGCCGGTGACCGTCTCGCCACAGGAGTTATTAATCTCAATGGGTATTCGATAAGCCCAACCTTGATCATACCATGTTTGTGCCGAGACAATCGTTGCGAACATTAAAATTGAAATAAGGCATCCAGCAAGAACTAATAACTTTTTTCTCATGCTTATCCTCCTTTCTTAAATAAAAAAGCGTTCTGCAAAATACAGAACCTATTGATATTAAAACAATAATATAGAGTTAAAGGTTGTTTTTTCCTCCGCTTATGGTATTGTGTAACTTATTGAAAAGATAAGAAAACACACCGCAAGCGGAGGAAAATCGATGTACAAATTCCAAGTGTCAATTTTCTACGATCTGCAATATCTAATTCAAACTTCCAGCTTTTATCGTAAATACTATCTTTTATTTTCGGCTCTTGACCTTTCCAGCATTCCTGACATTAATGCTGATGTTGGACGTACCTGTTATTCCCGGCATGCCATGCTACGCGCTTTTATCATCAAGCATCAGGAAAGAATCAAATGGCGATAGCTCATTTATCAATGAGCCTCATCGCATATGCGGCAGCCAAACGCATCAAACAACCCAACAAAATACGCTGCTATCGAACGTTTGCTGACGATTGGGTTTATCAGGCGCTACCCCTTGCAGCATAAATAAATCAATTTGTTAAAGAGCAATCCTAAACAAGACAGGATAAATGCGTCTTGATTCTTGGTTTATTAGCGTGTGTTAGAGAAATAATCGATTTTTGAATATCTCTTTTGGGCGATATTTACTTCATAGTTCGTTAGTTGAATGCCCCATTAATCTGACACCCTATTTTGCAGGAGTCTTAGTAAGTTAGGGGAAAATGTAAAAAAGATCATAAATTGCATACAAATTATTATAATCCTTAATGCTCTTGATCAGCGTCAATTATAATACCCGCCTAACGACAATTAAAATTCCCGAAATATAAAAGCAAAAAAAATGGTAGGAACAACCAAAACCATCATAGGCATAAGTCTATTGATGAAAATGATCTCTTCTCAGAAACAATTGTTATTTTGGCAATTCAGCTTAAATGGAAGTCCCAAAATCACATTGATAGATAGGCTAGGCTTTCATGCAAGTAGTGTCTTTTCTCAAAGATTTCGTAGCTCTCAATAGGTTGAATCAGCCCCTATTGGGAGCAAGGCTGGCACATTTTGAGGGGTTTCTCCATTAGATCTTTACCTAATTTCTTGGATAAAGTTCAAGGACACTCAACAGGCGAATCAGAATATTAGATCCGGTCGAGAAAGAGAACAAGTTTCAGATTGAGCTGTATTCCAGATGAGCAAATCGAATTTATAAATAAAATATCTGGCTGATTTTGTTGTTAAATTGTACTAGTGTACTAGGGAGTAGTTAAAAAGAATATATAATAGAAAGGAAAAGAAAAGTCAAGTATTTAGTTATATATCAAATAGATATGAAAAATTTTACCGACATGTGGAAAAAAATTACCACTTTAAATCTATGATTTATTTAAATAATTAGTAATTGATAGAACCAGCAATCAGAATCAGGTCTTAAGCAGAACCTTTAGATAAACATAAACTACAGCTTGCCAATAGCATAAAATCACCAAAATTTCATGTATATTGAGAGATTACAAATTATCGCCGAACTTGTGATATCATCTTATCCGACGATATCATAACAATTTTTAGGCTTTAAAAAACTGTCATTTTTGAGATTATCACAGTTTTACAAAATGTTGTAATATCAGATTGATACCCCAGTCCTATAATGTTTAGTATCTCATTAATATATTGCCATTTTAAGGCTCTCCCATAAACACAAACGCGCCCCAGAATAATGGGTTAGCGTTGCCGTATCTTGTCCTGACAGTCTTAAGTTGTTTAAGAGCCGCCTGACGCAGCGCCTGGCATCGGTCCATTTTGCCTGACAGGATATTTTTGTAAAACTCCACCATCAGCTCTTTTGTTTCCTGGTCCGGCACCTGCCACATGCTCATCACCAGACTACGGGTTCCTGCCTGGGTAAATGCTCGACGCAGTCCATAAACTCCTTCACCGGCCTTTACTTCGCCAAGTCCGGTATCGCAGGCAGACAGCACAACCATGTCAGTCCCCCGGAGCTTTAAACTAAGGATTTTTTCAGCCGTCACAATCCCGTCGCTTCTTTCAGTACCTCCGAATCTTAGAGCATTATTTGCACCGGCAAGTGCTATGCCCGAACGCAGCAACGGGTTCTCGATTTTAACATTTCTGCCCACCTGTTTTGCAGCCAATGGCAAAACATGTATCCCTCTTACCCTTTCATCCACAAGAGCGCTTAAATCTAAATCGTTCAGAAAAAAGCCATGTGGGGCCAGGTGCAGGATGGTCGGGGTGCCTGTCCGCCATAGCACTTCTTC
>JAUWLY010000026.1 GCA_030613445.1 Candidatus Stahliibacteriota bacterium
CAGGGATTGAAAATCTTCCTTTTCTCAGAAGATGGGATCCCTTGTTAGAATTCTGTTTCTTCATTTAATCATCGCGGGCAGAAGCCCGCTCCCACATTTACCATTTAGCAACTTTAGGCAGAAACCAGTTCCCACATTTACCATTTAGCAACTTTAGGCAGAAACCAGTTCCCACATTTACTATTTAGCAACTTTAGGCAGAAACCAGTTCCCACATTTACTATTTAGCAACTTTAGGCAGAAACCAGCCCCCACAGGAAATGATCATTATTGTGGGAGAGCCCTTCCGGGCTCGAAAGTCGCTCGAGAATCGCGGGCAGAAACCAGCCCCCACAGGGAATAAATATTGTTGTGGGAGAGCCCTTCCGGGCTCGAAAGTCGCTCGAGAATCGCGGGCAGAAGCCCGCTCCCACAGGGAATAAATATTGTTGTGGGAGAGCCCTTCCGGGCTCGAAAGTCGCTCCCGCATTTGCCATTTATCAATATCAGTATCCTAATTCTTTCAGAAATTTCTTGTCTTTGCGCCACTTTTCTTTTACTTTTACCCATAGTTCGAGATATACTCCACGACCTAAAAATTCTTCAATAGCTCTCCGGGCCTGTTCACCAACCTTTTTCAAAGCTTCTCCATTCTTTCCAATGAGAATGCCTTTCTGAGATTTTCTTTCGACGTAGATGATCGCCCGAATAAAATCCTTGCCCCTTTCCCTCTCTTTGAATTCGTCGATCAGGACACACGTTGAATAGGGTATTTCCTTGCTAAATGATGCGAAGACTTTTTCTCTAATCAGTTCGGCAACAAAAAACCGCTCCGGCTGGTCTGATATGTCTTCTTCTGGATATAAAAAAGGACCTTCGTGTAAGTATTTAAAGATATTTTTTTTACATGCTTCTATGCCATCGCCACTGAGTGCTGAGATGGGGATGATTTCTCTAACCGGCAATCCTTTGACTTCATCGATAACCTTCAGCAACTCGCCTTTTTGTACGAGGTCAATCTTATTGATTACACACAATACAGGTTTTTTCTTGGATGCTTTCAAAAGAGTTTTAGGGTAATCTCCTGGTTTGAACCATGGGGTGATCATCCAGATAATAATGTCGGCGTCAGTGATCGCCTTTTTGATCTGTTTAACCATCTGCTCTTGTAATGCATAACTTGGTTCAATGACACCGGGTGTATCAAGAAAGTAACACTGATATTCACCCTCGGTGAGAATGCCGAGGATACGCTTCCTTGTTGTCTGGGGTTTGGCAGTGACAATCGATAACTTGATTTTGAGTAATCGATTGAGCAGTGTTGACTTACCGACATTTGGTTTGCCGATTATGGAAATATAACCCGATTTCATAAAAAGATGGGGGTGCTAGGCACCCCCAATTATTTGCAGGATCTTCAACTAATCTTCTTTAGTTGTCTTCTTTTTCGGTGTCCTCTTTGATTTCTTTTTTTCAGCTTTCGCCTCTTTTGCTTCTTCGACTTTTTTCTCTTGTAGATCATCAAAGATCTCTTCCTTTATTTCAAGCAGATTCTTATCATCCTTTTTCTTCACCAGTACAGTAAAAATCAGGGTATTACCAGACCAGAATATCGTACCGCCAAAAGAGAGAACAACGAGGACTATTAAATAATAAATGATACCCAGAATAAATGAAGCGATGGCACTCGCCCAATTTGTAGCCGTCACATAGCCAGGTGGAAATAGCAGATTGGACATGCCGATCCATTCGACGTAGTCAATAAACAAGTTGTAGTACACTTCAGGACAGAATGGAGGTAAGCTAATTTTTACGTAGTAAGCAGCATTAAAGAAAATATTGTCAATTTTTGCAGCCGGTACAATAATACCGATGATATCGTGCACCAAGAAGATAGCCTTGGCGGCAAAGAAACCAACTATTGCAACACCAAGGATTTGGACGACTTTGAGAAGAACTTCATAGGTAATGAGTCTCCATGGTTGATCATTGACTACTGAAAATGATTCAAAAAGGGTATCAAAAGTATCATTACCGGTAGTGCCAACAATTGCTGGTCCGATGATGAGGGATACTACAGTAACAATAAGCAGATAAATAATAGCTAGACTGACAAAAAAGGCGGGTATTGCAAAAAGAACAAAGAATAATTGGCCAAAGTACGGTATCCAGGTTATTAAACCAAGCAGTATTCCGCCGAGCACGAGCAAAACCATACACAGAATAAGAACAAATGGTGCTATGATAGCAGATTTCCCGGTTTTTAAAGCGAATTTGATGGCGTCTTTTACTTCATAGAATTCATCACCCTTGAGTTGTTCGTATGTGATTTTTGAGACAGCGACACCAGCGAGCAATGCAACACAGACCCACCACAATACTCCGATGATCCACAGGACATAACTATACCACGGCATTCCCCATTGGAGTACTGGCACAAGACGGAAAGCCTCCCAAATCTCGCCAAGTTCCACACCAGCTGCAAGGTAAGCGAGAAAAGAGAAAATGCCATAACCTATAAAAGCTATAAGAAAACCGAGAAAAGTAACCCAGATTTTCTTAGGACTGAAGCCTAATCTGCCAGCTCTAAAAACATCTTTATAATTGAAGTGTAAATTAGTCACTGTACCTCCTATTTTCGTATATTATTTGTTGTATTATAATCATAGTAATCGAATTGTCAATAGCTTTGACGTAGATTTTTGAAAAATACCAGAAATCTGTATAGAGCAATGAGTATTTCTTGGAACCTTCAGGATAAATTGTTGACAACCGATAAATTATTAATATAATTTGTCAGGAGGAATTATGAATATTGGCTGGCAGGAAATACTGTTAATACTATTTATTGCCCTTTTGCTTTTTGGCGCGAAGAAAATACCTGATCTGGCGCGATCTATGGGAAAAGGGATTAAGGAGTTTAAAAAAGGCTTGAATGAGATTGAGAATCCAAGCGAAGACAATAAAAGCAAAGAAACCAGCGAAAAAAAGAAGGTAGATAAATAGGCTTTCTTGTAGTATTGGCGGCGCAATAGATTTTTGTGCAAAGTGAACAATGGTCCATTTGGTTCAAAGGAGAGGTGTCCGAGTGGCCGAAGGAGCACGATTGGAAATCGTGTGTCTGCTGAGAAGTGGATCGTGGGTTCAAATCCCACCCTCTCCGTTCCCGCACCGTGAAGGTGCGTGATGATTACAGAGATGTTAAACCAGATGACAGAGATGAATAACATCACTGGAATCTTTCTGTTAATCACTGTTATCGATGAGCAACGCTCACAGAAAGGAGAATCATGTATTATAATGGCACAAAGAATGTTCTAGTATCTTTTGTAGTTGCATTTTTCACTTCGATTGTAGTATGTGTGATTTTTTTCGTTATCATGCCCTTGCTGAAGACAACTCCAGATACAATGGTGCCAGACTTGTCTGGTTCAACGATTGAACAGGCACGAGTGATCACTGAACAGCGTAGTCTGTTGCTTGTTGTTGGAGGTGAAGAAGAAAGCGAAAAATACAGTGAGAATCTTATATGTCGTCAAGCACCGCTTCCAAGATCAGCAGTACGCACAAAATCCACAGTCACTGTTTTCGTATCTAAAGGGTCAAGTCAGGTGGTCTTACCAGATTTCAAGGGACAAGGCTTGAGTGAAGTTACGGTGAGGCTCGCGGAACTAGGCCTGAAAATCGGGGAGGTAAAAAGCGAAGAAAATGCAACCATCGATAAGGACCGGATCATTTCAACTGAGCCAAGAGCCGGTTCCAAAGTAAATAAAGGCGATGTGATTTCAGTAGTGCTGAGCCGGGGTGTTGAAGTGATAAAGGTACCAAGACTGATCGGCAAATCTCTTTCGACAGCAAAACGAATAATTGAAGACAACGGTTTTGTTGTTGGGTCTGTATCATGGGAAGTCAGCATTGATTACAATGTTGGTATAATAATGCGTCAGAAACCCGGTGCCGGGCAGAAGGTAAGAAAAGGTTCTAAGATCAATCTTGTTGTGGCCACGGTTCTTGAATGAAAAAAGCTCTTCTCTATCTCTTGGTAATCTTAGCCTTTTTTGTTGTTGGTATTCTCATCGCCAATTTTCTCATCATGCCTTTGATAGTCCACAAAGGTAGAGAAGTCATCGTTCCCAATGTCTGCAACTTATCTTTAGAAGAAGCTATGAATGAGTTGAAAAAGCGCGGTCTAGATGGACTTGCGACAGAAAGAAGACATGACCAGATCATAGAAGAAGGGTACATAATTATACAGGATCCTTTGCCTGACCAGAAAGTGAAGTCAGGTCGGATTATACATCTCACTGTTAGTTCAGGTCCACAGGTTATAAAGGTTCCATTTCTTGCTGGCGTTGATATTCAAAAGGGTGAACTGATTCTCAAGCGTCTTGGTTTCACAATTGAGAAAATCGATTACGTTAATTCTGATACAATTATCAGAGGGGAGATAATTAGAACAATTCCAGAACATGAAGTTGAATTAACAAAAGGTGATGCTGTAAAAGTAATCGTCAGCAAAGGACCGGTTCTGAAAATGCCAAAGCTCACAGGTAAAACACAGCATGAAGTTGAAGCTGAATTAGAAAAACTGGGTTTAGTCCTTGGTGAAATTAAAGAAGTTGAAGGGAGCGGTGTAAAAGGTAGTGTAATCGTGCAGAGTCCAGCACCAGATCAGATCGTTGAACCTGGTGATACTGTCACGCTTATGGTGATTAAGTGAAGGTTGCGCCTTCAATCATTGCGGCGAACTTCGCCGCGTTCCAAAACGAGATAAAAGGAATAGAGAAAGCAGGTGCTGACCTATTGCATCTTGATGTCATGGACGGGGTGTTTGTTCCTAATCTGACTTTTGGTCCCATGGTTGTGGATGCGATCAATACGGTCACGGAGTTAGAGTTGGATACTCATCTTATGATTATTAACCCAGAGAAGTACCTTAAACAGTTTATTGATGCCGGTGCTGACTGGATTTCTTTTCATTGTGAAGCAACCAAACAAACAGATACATGCCTTGAGTATATCAAAGGCAGGAACAGGAAAGCAGGGCTCGCAATAAACCCTACCACACCTTTTGCCAGGATCATACAGTACGTTGAACAGCTGGATTATTTGTTGATCATGACAGTCAATCCAGGGTTTTACGGACAGAAATTCATGTCTGATGTTTTAGCAAAGGTCAAAGAAGCCAAAGACTATATAAACAAGCACGAATTGAGTTGCTTGCTAGAGGTCGATGGTGGTATCAACTACGCCAATGCCTGTTTGATTAATCAGGCGGGTGCTGATATTATTGTAGCAGGCGCTGGTGTATTCAAACAAGGTGATTACAGCGAAGCAATAGAAAGATTGAGATGTTCGAAGGTCTGATTGACCGATTCCAATTAATAAGAAGAAAAATATTAGGTTATGGTCGGATAACCGATCGTGAAATTACGGTTATTCTAAAGGATATCAGAATCACCTTACTTGAAGCTGATGTCAATTATAAAGTCGTAAAAGATTTTATCAGTGAACTGAACATAAAATGCACTGGCTTAGAACTGGCGAAAACCTTTAACCCCGGTGATATTGTCCTCAAAACTGTCTACGAAGAATTAACCAAGCTGCTTGGCTCAAAGCCCCAGAAAATGCAATTCAAATCGAGTGGACCGTTGATAATAGGTTTAATCGGCCTGCAAGGTGTAGGCAAAACAACGACCGCCGCGAAACTGGCTTTGAAATATAAAGCTAAAAATCCCTTGTTAGTAGCGGCTGATGCCAAGCGGCCAGCCGCCTATGAGCAGTTGAGTCAACTTGGGCAGCGAGCCAAGATCCCGGTCTGTCCACTCCACCAAGGTAGCACAAAAGCTACTGTAAAGAAAGCAATTAAGCAGGCTATTGACCAAGGTCATATGTTTGTCATCGTTGATACTGCGGGGAGACTGCATCTTGATGACGAGCTTATTGAAGAACTCAAAGAAATCGACCGAATTGTCAAGTTTGATTACCGTTTACTTGTTGCCGATGGAATGAGCGGTCAAGATGCGGTAAATCAGGCAAAGACGTTTCGAGAAAAGATCGGGTTGGACGGTGCGATTCTCACGAAAATGGATGGTGATGCTCGAGGTGGTGCAGCACTGTCCATAACCCGGGCTGCGCAGGTACCGATATTCTATATTGGAACGAGCGAAAATCTGAATAATCTTGAGCAATTCTATCCAGAGCGTATGGCGCAACGAATTATGGGTATGGGTGATTTGGCGAGTCTTGCGGAAAAGCTGAAAGTTGTTGAAGGAAGGTTCGACGAAAAGAAGATACGAGCTAAGGTAATGAAGGGTGAACTCAATTTTGATGATTTTTTAGCTCAATTAAAGGCAGTCAAGAAACTTGGTCCTCTTTCAAAACTTGCTGCAATGATGCCTGGGGTCAGGGAGAATGATATTAAAGAGGATGAACTAAAGAAGATTGAAGCCATAATCAATTCAATGACCAAGAAAGAAAGAGTTAACCCCGATGTGATCAATGGGTCGCGTAAACGCCGAATCGCCGCAGGTAGCGGCACGACAACAAGGGATGTAAATCAGCTGTTAAAGCAATTTGACTACGCAAGTAAGCTTTTGAAAAAGATGGGCAAAAACCTCCCCAAGAATATACTATCCGGGAGTTAGATCTGTGAAAGACAGTTCTAAGGTTAGCGTTTTTTGGCATCGCTGCGCGTATCGTTGTACGGTTATAGTATGATGTTTATAAGACGACATCCCTAAACGAATTACCATACGAGCTGCCATGCCGTTTAACATACAACGAATACCAAAAAAAAGGGGGAGCTATGGCTCCCCCTTTTGTATTTTTCTAATACACTATACTGAGGCACCTTTATCAACGAGCATAAAATAGTGACGTACTTTCCAAGCCTCACTGAGTAACTCATAATACCCATCATAACCTTCTGGGTCAGGCTCGGCAAAAAACTCATATCTTACGAATTGCGTACCAAAGAACGAAGCAAAGTTCTGCACCGTAGAACCAGAACCATTTTCCTCAAAGCGGAATTGTGCAGACAAACCAATATTAGACGATGTGCTGATGTCAATTTCTCCCCATTCAGTAAGCGTGCTAACATCATACTCATATTGATAATAGGTCTCTTCCCAGTTCCATTTTAGCGAACCCGTGACATGTTCTATGTCTGGAATTGCTACTATAGTATGGAAGTATATCTGATTACGGGTTTCACCAATAAGCCAGACATCCATTTGCGTAGGGATACTATCTGGGCACAATGTATCCCAGGTATCAGGCGTGAACATTAGCAAAAAGAGCATTGTATCGATTCGCACACCCATGCTATCCAAGGGGATCTTGATAAAAAATACATAATAGAGCGTATCCGCACCTTCAGGCAAATCGAGGTATGGATTTGGACCACTCCACCCAAAGGGCACTGTGGCTATACCTGCTCCTAAGCTCTGGTAGCCACTGTAGGCATCAACATTTGTCATCATTGTCAGCATATTTAGACCTTCAACTAAGTTTCCAGCTTCTTGCAATTCGGTTTGATCAGTCTCTTCACCACAACCCGTGAGACCGATCACAAATAGCAAAGCTATCCCCGATATTGAGAGTCTTTTGAACATTTTTCCTCCTTTTTATAGACTATAGATTAAATATTATAATAACATATTATACATTGTCAAGGTGCTTGGACAAAAACTTGAAAACCTCTTCCCGAGTAAAGCAGTTATTCTCTCATTTACATTCGAGATTTTCAATAAGTAATTCAGTAATTGAGTTATTGGCGCCTTACGCCGTACACTCTTGTAGCTTGGTTCTTGGGATTTGTCCCGATTTATCATTTTGGATTATAATATATAGGAAAATCGTGGATCCCGCAAAGCGGGAGAATTTGGCTCTTGCTGTTTTGTAGTCGCCCTATTTTCTACTCTCCTGTGTCATCATCCGGCTTGACCGGATGATCCAGAAGTTTGGATTCCCTGGTCCCTTCGACATATAACTCAGGACTACAGCAAGCCAGGGAATGACAGAAGGAGAAGGTGAGGAAAAGCAAGATGTATCGGAGACAAGAGGTATGGCTGCTCTTTCGACAAAGCTCGAGACAGGTTCGCAGCGGTAGAGAGCCCTACGGCGGTTTAGGCTACTTCGTAGCGGTTATGAGCGCTGCGCACGGTTCCTAGATTTCTAACGTTTTAAACGTTATTAACGACAAAAAATGTAGTCGTCTGATTTATCAGACAATGCTCGATGAATCGAGCCACTACAATTGAGTTCTCGACTTCGCCTCTCGATTTCACTCGAGACAGACTCGAACCGTAATTATCTTATTCTTCGAGCGAGCAGAGCGAGTCGAGAAGTCATCATAGAAAAAAATCTTAAATCTAAAATCTAAAATCTTAAATGTAAATGCTTTTAGCCCTTGACAATTCAGGGTTTCTTAGTATAATGATACACTATGAGAACATCAATGAAAATAATTAGAAAAGGAGCGTGGGGATAATGCTGTTCTTTATTTCTAATGACTTTTCTATTAACCAGGAGGTGAAGTCCACCTGAGCTTTAGATATTTGTATGGTATAATGCGCCGTGGGCTTTGTCCACGGCGTTTTTTTTTGCGCTACGCGCTCGATTACGGTGATAGAAAATCGAGGATCCCGCACAGCGGGACAGAGATAAAAAATAGAAGGCAGAAGATGGCATGAAAAGGGAGAATATGGTCATTAAAGGCAATAAATGAAGAAGGTCAAAGGTCAATTGAAGCCTCAATGTCTAATGTCAAATTTTGGATTTTGTTATTTGGGCTTTGGCATTGATTTGTCATTTGGATCTTGGAATTTGTCATTATATCTGTAGCCTCTCTTTACACCCTCTCTGCGCCTTCTTTTAGCCCTCTAAAGGAGGAGGTTTTATGAAAGAAGCTGTTAAATGTGAAGGTTTGAGCAAAACCTTTAAAAGGAAAGAAAAGGTAGTTGCCCTTGATAATGTTTCGTTCACGATCCCAAAGAACGAAGTCTTCGGGATCGTGGGACCAAATGGTTCAGGCAAGAGCACCTTGATTCGAATTCTATCGACATTGCTAATCCCGGATAATGGCTATGCGCAGATCTTTGGTCATGATGTAGTGCGCGAGTACAGTAAGGTACGACCTTTGATAAATAGGGTAAGTGTTGATGCGGCATTCTTCAAAGGGATTTCAGCATGGGAAAATCTACGCTACGCAGGGAGACTCTATGGTTTGGGCAGCAAAGAAACCAAACAAAAGACGCTTGATATCTTAGGACAGCTCGGTTTTGACGAGAAGCGATACTATGAGCCACTTGAGAATTTATCACGTGGCATGCAGCAAAAGATTGCGATTGCGCGAGCGTTTTTTACCGCGCCTATGCTCTTGCTCCTTGATGAGCCAACAACTGGTCTGGACCCGCGTTCGAAAATGGAGGTCCAGGAGTTCGTTCATAGAGCAATGGACAGCAATGGTTTGACTATTGTTCTTACGACGCATGATATGAAAGAGGCTGAATCTTTGTGCGACCGCGTTGCAATAATCATCAAGGGTCGATTTGTTGCACTCGAAAAACCATCGACCTTATTGAAAAAATCGGGTAAATCAAATCTTGAGGAGGTTTTTATTGACATAACAGGTAAGGAATGGAAGGAGATAGAGTATGAATCTTAAAGCACAAGCTTATGGTTCGATCGCCTTTATCGAAAGAAATTTCGCTCTGATAAAGCGTTATATCGGTTGGGAAGTCGTTTTCTTAACCTATAATATCGTTAACGCTTTGGCGATCGGTTTGATCGGTGCACGCATGGGTAAGGATATGGTCTTGTACCTTGTTGTTGGTGCTATGGTTTGGGGTTTTCTTTCGATCCTATTCCACGAAATATCAGAGTCAATAGCCTGGGAACGATGGGAAGGTACGATTGAGTACACGTTTATGGCCCCGATTAATCGGTTCACGCATCTTATCGGCAATTGTCTTCATGCAGTAACCTATGGAGTCATTAGAAGTACACTCATCCTTGTGTTGGTGGTTCTGTTCTTTGGCATTTCATTAAAAGGCGCTAATCTGCCGGCCCTTGTGATCATCCTTATCGTCTCTGGTCTATCCTTTGTTGGGCTTGGTCTAATTGCTGCAGTACTGCCATTATTGTCTACTGAAAAAGGTGCTTATGCTACCCATATTTTCGAAGCGGTGCTTCTGCTCGTCTCAGGCGTGTATTATGAAATTGAGGTTTTGCCGGTTTGGATCCGACCTTTGAGTTATATTTCACCGGCGACTTATACCCTGAGAGCGATGCGGGCAGCTTTGCTCCAGGGAACTGGGTTGGGCGAATTACTGCCGACTATTGTTTTGCTATTGGTTACGGGGAGCATTCTTATTCCTCTGGGCATCATTGTTTTCCGGCAAGCTGAGTTTTATGCCAAGAAAACAGGTAAGCTTAAGCGCTCCGGGTAGGAATTTCACTGGATAGCAACAATCCTGCAGAGCTTACTCGGTTTTTATAATCTTTATCGTACGCTCAGTATCTTCACTTCTAGCCTTTACCAAATAAACACCGGGCGGACAATTCAAGCCTTGATTGTCTGCACCAGACCAGGAAATATTAGCAGGCAGTAAGGGATAGGCAGTAGGCAGGGAGAATTCCTTAACTAATTTTCCTGTTACATCGTAGATTTTCAACTCTATGCACTTTACACTTTGTCCTATATGGAAATTTATCCCTGTTTTCTTGCTGAAGGGGTTGGGCGTAGCACTAAGCATCATTTTATTTCCGTTATTATTATGCGTTTCCCAGATGCCCGGGATAAAACGATTTGTTTTATAGTATATTTCTTCCTGGCCTGTACCGTCTCTTTGATCCCACCAGAAAAGCTGGACAAAATCGCTCGGATCGAGACAAATTTGGGGGTCGAGTCGAATATCAGGGTAATTGAAAGTCAACTGCACATTGGGTTCCCACTGACCAGCTTGCTTATTATAGTATTTGTACATTATTTCGATATGCCCGGATATTGATTCATGAAATGTCAAATGAACATCTGAATTGAGTTGGCTTACTGCGATATCAATATGGGGTACTGCCATCTGCGAAGGGAATACTGTTTCCGGGCCCCAAGTTAGATTAGCTGAATCCCAAATCAAATAATGGATTTTTTCGCTGAGAGATTGTCCACCGCCATAGACAAGATGGATATCACTGAGTGTGTCAGCAGCTAAACGTGGATAAACACTGGGGAAGCCATTATTGGTTACTGGCTGAGATGGAGACCAGGTGTCGTTTTGATAATATCGGTGAAATAACTCAGGGATGCCGCTTTGATAATCCTGGAACACACAGTGAATTGTATTATCTGGGGCAACTGCAACACCGTAATAGCCGTTTGGTTCATCGCTCAGATCAGTTACCGGCATTTTTGCACTCCAGCCGGTACCATCATTGGTCGCAAACCAAATCGTCCTTGGTGTATTATTCTCATTGAGCCAGAAGGCGTACACGACATCACTTGTATCACATAATACTTTGGGTCGCCCAGCCAGGCCTATGGAATCACTCTGGGTGATTCTTTCCTCATCCTCCCACATACCAAGTGAATCATTATATTTTCTATATCCTAAATCATAGAGTGCCCCAGAAGCTCCGAACCAACGCAAAAACACAACGTGAACATTATTTTTCTTATCGACCGCTATCCAGGGAGAATTATGGGCGGTGTCGAGGTTTGAAATCGCGAATAAGCTGCTCCAGATTGTGTCAATCCTTACGCGGTAATGAATTTCATCACGCCCATTGAGCCGGCGGTTATCTTTCCAGACAACATGTATCCTGCCCAACGCATCAGCAACGCCTCTTGGCGTGATTGATTCTTTGGCATCATTTAGGCTCAATAACTCATCATCTCGCCAGCCAGCTGGCGTATCAATCGGACAGGTCAAGATGGAAATCTCTGGGTCTATTTGGATGTCGATATTGCCGAATTCATCAATATCGCCCCATGCAAAAACAGCTAAAAAGACTGTCAAAGGAATAAATAATCTTATCATGTAACCTCCCCTTCTTAGAAAGCTAGAAGAAGGCGCAGAAAGGCATGCCTTGTTCTGCCTTCTATTAATTTATTATACTGAAGTGAAGAAAATTGTCAACCAGTGCCGTTTCAAATGTATTATATAACGCTATTTCAGTAGAACCAATTTTCTTGTATAGGTCTGTCCGTCAATATTGAGCGTGCAATAGTAAATACCATGGGGCAATTCTTGGTATTTGTTATCCGTACCATCCCAGGTAATCTGGTTAGATAGTCTTATAGTCGGATAGTCCCATTGTCTAACTAATCTTCCTGTACTGTCAAAGATTTTTAAATTAGCATTACTGTTATCTGTTATCCGCCATCTGATGTCTATTTTGCCTTTAAATGGATTCGGATAGATGATTTCGAATAATGGTTGTTTGAGTAAAGAGAATGAATCGACACTGAATATTTGGATAAATCGCGGTGGTTCATATGGTTTGAATGCAACGAGGGTTGAATTTGGTACTGCTGCCCAGAATGTACTGAACGTATCTAAGGGTGTTGAAGCGACAATCCAGAAGTCAGAATCACTTACATTTGGATACAAGTAGAGCAATCCTTCATCAGCTACTGATTTATTATAATGGAGCGCCCACATGGTCGTACCATCAGACATTACAAAATTGAACTTCGCTTCACTTGAGCCGATCGCTGAATCAAGTTTAGTTATTGCTATTCTTAAACATTCTTCAATCGTTGAATCAAGATACGTGTCGATGATCTCCATAATATAGATTGCATAAAGATCAGAATCAAGGTAAATGGGTTCATAGTCAGGCGGATTAAGCTCCAGGTAATTCGGGTTTATTGTTATGATGAGATTGACGAGTTGCTTGATAGGTAGCGTCCCATTATGGGCAAGAAACACTTGTAGATTTCGGTGCAAGGAATTCCTAAAAAAAGGATGCGGGTTAGGTATGCCGCCATGGGGTCCGCTTGTACCGCTGCGCACATGGGCGACGCCGCAGTGCTCAGCATATTTTATCATATTTTCAACCGCGGTGGTGTACCTGGGATCGATCTGTGCGGCTGGTCCGCCGCGCGTAATTACTGCCAATAGCTCCTGGGTGTCAGGGGATTGGAAGTAGCCGATGCCCCAACCGTCGGGATTGTTTATCCCCAATGCTCTCAGTGAATCAAGGTGTGTCCTTATGGTATCAGCCAACGTGCTGGGTAGTTCGGAAAAAATGATCCCCCAGAAACGACAATTGTGCACATTGGACTTTTGTCTGGGGAAAGATCCATTAACAAAATATGCAAGTATTATCAGGGAAACAATGACTGTGAAAATATAGACTAATTGGCGAAATTTTACCATACTATAAACACTCTCCTTTAATTAATTATACTGAAGCGATTTAATTTGTCAAGCATTGTGCCTTATAGTGACTTGACATCGTTTTGCTTTTTGATATAATTAAGCGAGATGCTAGCATTAATCTTTATCCTGCTCGTAAACACCGATGTTTTCTTATTACCGAATGATGCAGTAGAGATAAAAATATGGCGCCAAGAAGATTTAAGCGGTTGGTATTCAGTTGACGCTGATACCTCCATAAACATTCCATTATTGGGTAATATCTCAATAAAAGACATACCGATCGATTCGCTCCACCAGTTGTTGGTTAACAAATTCGAAAATTACTATACTGATATTTTTGTTGATATCAATTTCTATTATCGGATCAATATCTTTGGTGAGGTTAAGACTCCGGGGTACTATTATATAAAGAGCGAGGATAATCTTATTAATTTACTTGCTCAAGCAGGTGGACCAACTGCGCGCGGTAACCTCGGAAACATCAAAATCCTGAACCTCGGTACTGAAAAACGGATGAATCTTGAGAAAATCTTGAAAAGCGGTTCTAACCTGGACCTATTAGAGTTGCGACCTGGTGATGTGGTTATAGTCGCGCGCCGGTTTATGCCTGCTTTGCAAGAATGGTCAGTGCTCTTAACCTTGGGTACTCTGGTCCTCCAAATCTACATTGCCACTAAATGAAAGCCGAACCTACCTTACAAGATTACATAAGTGTCATAATCGAGCGGCGTTGGCTGGTCATAATCTGTGTTGGTGTCGCTACATTAGGTGCCTTGATAACGAGCTTGAACTTGCCGAAGGTCTATGAGGCTAAAGTAAAGTTTAAACTCGATCTTTCCGAGTCAAAACCTGTTTTCTTTTCAGAAATTTACACACCTCAACGGGTTGACCCTGTGGAAAGCCAACTGGAGATCATAAAGAGCCGAACCCTGGCGCGTTCGGTTGTTGAGAAACTCGATCTTAATTTTATAGTCAAAAATCACCACTACTATTATTTTGATGATATCTATGTAGCCGAAGATTTTCCAGCCGGTAAATATTATCTCGAATTTGACGACCATAATTTTTCATTTATCAGCAAGCAAGGTAAGATACTGGGTAGTGGACGAATCGGTGAGCTTTTTGATATTGGTACACTGAGATTTCTTATTCAGAAAAAACCAAGTGAGAAAATCGAGCTCGTTGTCAAGGGGTATGACAAACGAGCGGAAGAACTACAAAAGAAAACAAGTGCTAGTCAAATTAAGAACACTTATCTTGTTCTACTTAAGGCAAAGTCTCACTCGCCAGAAGTAGCCGCTGATATCGCTAACACACTGGCTTATGAGTACATCAATTACTCATTGGCGACGATCAGGGAAGCCGCTAGGGGTTCCAAGGAATTCATCGAAACGCAGATCCTGGCCTTTGGTGAAGAGCTGAACAAAGCAGAGGAAGAACTTCGTCAGTATAAGGAGAAAACTGGAATCTTCCTGCTTGATGAATCGGCAAAAGAAATTATTTCTTCGCTTGCCCAGTTCGAAGTTGAGCGAGAAAAAGCCATTGTTGAATTACGTGAGGTGGAAAGTTCCATGGAAAGCCTTGAGCTAGAGTTATCAAGGGATGAAGCGACCTATGGTGCCTATAAAATGATGGCGTCGTTTCCAACTATATAGAATAGCCCGATCATTGCTAAGTTCAAGGAAAGATTACGTACGCTTTAGGAAACAAAGCAAGAGTTGTTGCAGGATAGTAAGAAAGCCCAGAAGCTGAGTGAG
>JAUWLY010000194.1 GCA_030613445.1 Candidatus Stahliibacteriota bacterium
GTAATTACTGTTGACGATGTACTCGATGTTATTACGGAAGAGGCTAGTGAGGACATCTACCGTTTCGGTGCAGCTGGTGTCACCGAGGCATACCTGAGCGCCAACCCGTTTCACCTTGCCCGGAAACGAGTTATCTGGCTCATCATCCTTGCCTTGGCCGGCTTTATTTCAGGCAGTGTTTTGGAACATTACTCTTTCCTGCTTTCAAATATCGTCACTTTGAGTTTCTTCATCCCTATATTGATGAACACAAGCGGCAGTGCTGGCACGCAGACCGCGACTGTCGTAATCCGAAGTCTTGCTACCGGTGAAATAGCCTTGGCAGATATATGGCGCGTTATCCGAAAGGAATTCTTCATCGGCGTCCTCATGGGTATTGTGGCGGGGGCAATAACTGCATTACGCGCTATCGTGTTCCAGGGTGATATTATGCTTGGCTACACGGTTGCTATAGCCATGATCATCGCGATCATTATCGCCACGTCACTTGGTGGCATACTACCAATAATATTCAAGAAATTAGGTGTGGATCCAGCTTTGATGTCTGGTCCTTTGATTGCTACGATACTTGATACAACAACCCTGCTCATATATTTTAACGTAACAATGCTTCTTTTGTGGAATATTTGATGGTTCAACCCAGCAAATATATTGTTATTTATACGACATTTCCTGACCAGAAGATTGCCAAAGATCTGATAAATCGTTTGATCGATATGAAATTGGCAGCTTGCGGCAATATTTTTGAACTTATTTCAATATACAGATGGCAAGGCAAGGTCGAAGAAACACAAGAATATGGTGTGTTTATTAAGACAAAAGAAGAGAATTATGGGAAAGTTGAAGATTACCTAATAAATAGTCATCCCTATGAAGTACCCGAAATAATTTCTTGGAATATTGAAAAAGGGTTCAAACCATATTTGCAGTGGATTAGTGAAGAAACAAACTAAGGGCGGAGGGAGATATGATGCTAAGCATGGAAGGGATACTTCGTATGGAAATGAGTGTTTCACACTGGAATGGATTCTTCGAATGGAATCATTTGAAATGAAGGGAATTAAAACTGTTCCAGCACGCAGTGCTAACTTCCAGCGTCAGCTCCTTTCCATCCCGAGCAAGTCGAGGGATCTCTTCCAATCCGTTAGGATTCAAAGGTTCCAATAGCTTAGTTACTCAATAACTGATTTACTTGATTACTTAGTAACTGTATTGTTATAGTGTAAACACCCAGGATCAAGGTATTGTTTGGAATTTGGCTATTGGAACTTGGAGCTTCGCCGAAGGCGCTTTACCAGGTTGCTTTTCTTACGCCTGGGATCTCACCTTCAAGGGCGAGTTGGCGAAAGCAAATGCGGCAAAGACCAAATCTACGATAATAACTCCTTGCCCTTCCGCATCTGAAACAGCGGTTATAGCGTCTTGTTGAAAATTTTGGCTTCTTCTTTGCTTTATTGATCAAACATAACTTGGCCATACTTATCCTTTGCTATTCTTTTCTTGTGAGAGGCATACCTAAGCCCTCGAGCAGAGCGGTTGCATCTTCGTCCTTTTTTGCAGATGTGACGATTGCGATGTCCATGCCAAAAACTTTCTTGACCTTGTCATACTCGATTTCGGGAAAAATGGTTTGTTCGGTTAACCCTAAGTTATAACAACCTCGACCATCAAATGAATCGCGGGAAAAACCACGGAAGTCACGAATTCTTGGTGCGGCTACGTTGATGAAACGATCAAAGAACTCCCACATACGTCCACCCCTTAGGGTGATCTTTAGACCGATTACCATACCTTTACGTATTTTAAAATTAGAGATTGGTTTTTTTGCCCGGGTGGCAACCGGCACCTGTCCGGCAATCTTGGCTAAATCAGAGCTGATTATTGCAAGTACCTTCTGGTCATTGACAGCTTCACCGACCCCAACATTGATGACTATTTTTTTGAGTTCAGGTACTTCGTACAGATTTGCGTAGCCCAGCTGTTTTTGCAACGTTTTTCTCAGCTGCAGTTTATAGTACGACTTCAGTCTAGGTGTGTATTTTGCATCACCTTTCTTACTCAATTATCTCCCCACATTTCTTGCATATTCTTGTTTTTTTATCTTCTATCTTTTCTTTTCTGATTTTTGTTTTCTTACCGCATTTTGCACAAATAAGCACTAGATTTGCTATATGAATGGGTGCTGGTACCGTGACGATCCCAGAGGGTTTTGTTTGCGAACGCGCCCGTTGATGTTTCTTGACGAGATTGATGCCTTCGATGATTGCCTGTTGTTTTCTTGCAATGACCTCGAGCACCCTGCCGCGCCTTCCCTTTTCTTCACCAGTATTAATCTCAACAAGATCATTTTTCTTAATATGAAACTTCACCCGTGTTTGTTTCTTTTCCTTTTTCTGCTTTATCATGCTACTGCTTACTCCTTACTGCCTACTGTCTACTATCATTAAACTACTTCGCTCGCCAATGACATTATTTTGGTGAAACCTTTGTCTCGCAGTTCTCGTGCAACCGGGCCAAAAACCCGTGTACCTCTAGGCTCGCGCTGATCATTGATTAAAACGCACGCATTATCATCAAACCTTACATACGAACCATCAAGTCTCCGCTTTTCCTTTTTGGTTCTAACGATCACGGCCTTACCTTTATCGCCTTTCTTAACTGGGGCATTGGGTAAAGCATCTTTAATTGTAACGTTTATTACGTCGCCGATCGTTCCATATCTTCTTTTCGACCCGCCAGCTACTCGTATGCACATAGCGACGCGGGCACCAGTGTTGTCACAGACCGTTAATCTTGAATATATTTGAATCATGCTAGTTCTCGTTCGGGGTCAGCGATTTTTCTGTATGTTTTGCGAAAATCATAGAGATATCGGTAATTCATTGCATCTTCCTAACTACCCGCCATCGTTTCATTTTGGCGAGCGGGCGCGTCGATTCGATCATGACCTTTTCACCGACTTTGCACTCATTTTTCTCGTCATGGACATAGACCTTAGTGCTTTTTCGAACATACTTTTTGTAGAGCGGGTGCTTGATATAATAACTGACTTTGACGACAACGGTCTTATTTGGTTTATCGCTGACTATCACACCAACTTTTCTTCGGCGCATTTTACTTTCCTTTCTTTGACTTTTGCTTTGGTTTCTTTGCCTCGAGGAGTTTTCTAGTACCCATTTCATCCTCGCGCAAGATAGTCTTGATACGAGCTATAGACCGGCGCAAAGTCCTTAGCCTCAGGGGATTGGGTATTTCTTGTGCACCACGGCGCAGGTTCAAGTTGAAGATATCTTTATGATGGCCATTGAGCAAGTCGTTAAGTTCTTCCCGAGTTTTCTCTCTTAGCTCAAAAACCTTCATATTTAATCCCCCGTTCCCGTTGTGCAAATCTTGTTTTTATCGGCAATTTGTTCGACGCAAGTCTAAGAAGGTATCGTGCATCCTGTTCATTCATACCGGCAAGTTCATATATGATGCGGCCTGGTTTCACAACACTGACCCAGTACTCTGGTGCACCTTTCCCTTTGCCCATTCTCGTTTCCGCTGGTTTCTTGGTGATTGGTTTATTGGGGAATATCCTGAGCCACATCTTGCCGCCTTTTTTCATAGAGTGAGAGATAGCGACTCTTGATGCTTCGATTTGTCGAGCAGTTATCCATGCCGGCTGCAGCGCGATCAAGCCGTAATCACCAAAGGCAATTGTATTTCCTCGGGTCGCTTTTCCCTTCATGCGTCCTCTTTGCTGTTTTCTGTATTTTATCTTCTTCGGCTCGAGCATTACTTCACTAGCCCCTTGTAGATCCAAACCTTAATTCCTACTGTACCGTAAATGGTAAATGCGGTGGCACAAGCGTAGTCGATATCGGCATCGAGTGTTTGCAGGGGTACCTTACCTTCATGTTGGGATTCAGTACGTGCTATTTCAGTGCCGCCAAGTCTGCCCCCACATGCGATCTTTATTCCTTTGGCACCGATTTTCATCGCTGAAATCAGAGCTCTTTTCATCGCTCTTCGGTGCGAGATACGTTGGGTGATCTGTCGGGCTATATTCTGAGCAACCAGGAAGGCATCTAATTCAGGCATCCTAACTTCTTCTATGTTTATCGTGACATCTCGTTGAACAAGACTTCTGATTTCCTCTCGCAGTTTTTTTATTTCTTCACCGCCTTTACCGATCACCTTACCTGGCTGGGCAGTGCTAATGGAAATTATTACCCGGTTAGACAACCTTCTTATGATGATATCAGAGACCATGGCTTCAGAGAGACGCTGGCGCAAGTAGCGGCGGATAGTGTAGTCTTCAGCGATGAGTTTACGATAGTTCTTTTCATCAAACCACTTCGATTTCCAATCTTTGGTAATGCCTAATCTAAATCCAATTGGATGTGTTTTCTGTCCCATTAATCTCCCTTCTTGTTCTCAATAGGTTTGTAGGAGTCAACCACCAAGGTGATGTGGCAGGTTCTTTTTTTGATCATCGCTGCAGAACCGCGAAAACCAGCACGCCATCTTTTCATAGTTGGACCTTCATCCACTTTCGCTTCTTTCACAAATAAGTCGCCATCATCTATTCTTGCAGTACCGATTTTTACCTTGAGATTTGCAACCGCAGAATCCAGAGTTTTCAGAATTGGTCGCTTTGATCTGGAATGCTGAAATTGAAGTAATGCTTTTGCTTCCAGGATTCCTTTACCCCTGATGATGTCCAGTATTCTTTTAATTTTTCTTGGGGAAATCCGCTCATACCGTTTAATAGCCTTAGCGATCATTTCTCAAACTCGCGTTTTTTCTCTTCTTTTCTTGTGCCTGAATGGGCGCGGAAGGTCCGACTTGGAGAAAATTCACCGAGTTTATGGCCGACCATGCGCTCGGTAATGTAGACTGGGATGAATCGATTACCATTGTGGACTGCAATTGTGAAACCGACGAATTCCGGTGGGATCATTGAGTTCCTTGCCCATGTTTTGATAATTTTCTTTTCGCTTGAATCAATTAGCGTGGATATCTTCTTCATTAGTTTTGTGTCAACATAAGGGCCTTTCTTGAGTGATCTCGACATTATTTTCTCCTTTTCAAGATGAATTTGTCTGATGCTTTATGGACTCGTCTTGTCTTCTTTCCTTTAGTCAACCATCCCCATGGTGAAACCGGTTGCCGTCCGCCGTGTGATTTTCCTTCACCGCCGCCTAGCGGATGGTCAACAGGGTTCATTGCTACACCTCTGACATGGGGTCGGCGTCCGTGATGTCTTATCCTGCCTGCCTTACCGTAGACAACACTGGAATGAAGGGTATTAGAGGCTTTACCAATTGTTGCGCGGCATCGTGTATCGATCAGACGTAATTCTCCAGACGGTAGTTTTAGATGAGCGTATTGTCCTTCTTTTGCCATGATCTGGCTGGAAAGGCCGGCTCCCCGTACGAGTTGTGCACCTTTGCCAGGTGCAAGTTCGATATTGTGTATCTCAACACCGAGCGGAATGTCAGCGAGCCTAAGACAATGTCCCAGCTGGATTGACGAGTTGTCTCCAGATATTACTGTGGCGCCAACATTCAAACCTTCAGGACAAATGATATACCTTTTTTCACCGTCTGCATAGGCAAGCAGGGCGATCAAGGCTCCACGGTTTGGATCGTATTCAATTGCTTGTACTTTTGCCGGGATATTATCTTTGTCCCGACGGAAATCTATTATGCGCACAAATTTATGATGACCACCACCCCGGTGACGTGCTGTAATCCGTCCGCGGTTGTTTCTTCCGCCAGACCGTTTTTTGGACAGCAACAGGGATTTCTCCGGTTTCGTCTTCGTGACTGCAATCTTATTCACTGTATAAAATCTTCTGGATGGTGTTATCGGACGGTATTTTTTAATTGCCATTATACACCTTCTACTATTTCTATTTTTTGGCCCGCTTTGAGCGTGACCGAAGCT
>JAUWLY010000243.1 GCA_030613445.1 Candidatus Stahliibacteriota bacterium
AAAGAAATTGTAAAACAAATGTTCTCCCACGTGGATGGGTTTACAATAAGTTTTAAAAAAGATGGTCTTGTAAATATGGGGGGTGGGCTTTTCCTTAAAGATAATGGTTTATTCATAAGAAAATATCCAGACATCTCGGAAATGCTCACGAATTACCAGATTATGAAAGAGGGACATCCTACATATGGTGGACTTTCAGGAAGAGATATAATGGCTCTTGCAGTAGGTTTGAAAATAATTATTAAACAGGAATATTTAACATATAGAATAAACCAGGTACAAAAATTTGGCGAGGAGCTTCATAAACAAGGAGTACCTGTTTTAACGCCAATAGGTGGACACGCTGTTTATTTAGATGTGAATAAATTCTTTAAAGATACAGAAATGAAACCCGGGGATTTTGGTGGTATAGGATTATGTGCTGTTCTTCTGGCTGCTTATGGTCATAGGGCATGTGAACTCGGTCATTTTGCATTTGGGTATTTTGATAAAAATGCAAAGAAAGAAATCTCTCCAGAGGTGAATTTTGTGAGATTTGCTATTCCACGGCTCAGGTATGAGAAGGATGATTTAGATTCCTGTGCAGAGTCTGTAAAGATTTTATATGAGAACAGACATCAGGTTCCACCAGTAAAAGTTATGTATGGCAGGGATCTTCCATTAAGACACTTCAAGGCAAAATTTGAGTTTAAGAGGTAATTTATGAAGAAAAAATTGAGAGCAGGTTTTTGTCTTATTTTTATACTTTGCATAATCTTTCCAGTTCAAGAGGCAGTGGGTCAACAAAAGGACACTGAAGACAGGGCAATGGTCTTGAATAAAGTAAAAGCGCTTTTTAAGAAGCACGACACATTTAAGGCAATAGAATACATTAATGACCAGGGTGAACCACAAACAGTGGCAAAGATATATTCAAATCTTGTTAATGATTTCTATTGGAAAGAAAAAGCGCTTTTTGAGGTAATTACTATTGCCAGGGCTGGGATTCAGTATTGCCTCATAATGGCTCAGGAAATTGCAAAGGACGATATGGAAAAGGCAGTACAATTAAAAACTACGGCAAAGATTATTTCTTATAACCTGGCTTCATATACCTGGCCTGGATGGGATGAAAAAGGTATTGGCATATCCCAATCCGATTTACTTGTCGGGCTCGACGCTGCAAAATTAAATCTTCGGCTCGCCTTTGAGCTTAAAAAAGACGCAGTGCCTTTATCAATGGCGTACTGGGTATTGGGTGCACAGTATTTGGCTCTCGCAAATTATGATGAGGCAATAAAGGCATTTACTTCTTCAAAAGAAAAAGCAGAAGAGGCAAATGATAACATGAATGATTTGTTGGCATTGGGTTACACAGGCGTTACCAAAATTATACAGGGATCTCAGAAAGTTGAGGGTGAAAAAGAACTTGATAAAGCTATCAAAGAATTTAAAAAACTAAATACAGAAGATGCTGAGTTCTACATAGAACAATTGAAAACTGTATTGAAGATATTTGCTAAATAATTATGTTTCCTCCTTTGTCATTGCGAGCGTCAGCGCCTGTTCTATCGGAGAAAAAAATGAAAGATAAAAAAGAAGAACGTACATGGGTTGAAGAAATCGAAATAGCGGGCAGCGAACTTGTTGATCGCGTAAAAGAATTAATTGCAGAAGGTAATGTCCGGCGACTGATTATTCGGAAGCCAGATGGCGATTTACTGCTGGAAGTACCACTTACAGCAGGTGTAGCAGTTGGCAGTGTAGTAACGATTTTTGCTCCGGTCCTTGTAGCATTGGGTGCAATGGCAGCGCTGCTTACAAAGGTGAAGGTTGAAATTGTTCGGATAAAGGATAAAGATGACTAATTCTATTCAACCAACTAATTTTATACACGAGATCATTGAGCAGGATTTAAAGGCGAATAAACACAAAGGCCGCGTTCATACACGATTTCCACCTGAACCGAATGGCTATCTGCATATTGGACATGCCAAAGCGATCTGTATTGATTTCGGTACAGCTGCCAAATACAATGGTCTTTGCAATCTACGCTTTGATGATTCGAACCCTATCAAGGAGAAGCAGGAGTATATTGATGCTATAAAAGAAGATATTCGCTGGCTGGGCTTTGATTGGGAAGACCGAGAATACTATGCATCTGATTATTTTGACCAGCTCTATGAGTGGGCAGTACAACTTATCAAAGCAGGCAAGGCATATGTCGATGATCTTTCTGCTGAAGAAATTCGTGAATATCGCGGTACCCTGACTGAATCTGGTAAGGAGAGTCCTTATCGTAACCGTTCAGTCGAAGAGAACCTCGATTTATTTGAGCGCATGAAAGCAGGCGAGTTTTCCGATGGTTCTCGCGTGCTCCGTGCTAAAATCGACATGGCTGCGTCCAATATCAACATGCGTGACCCGGTTATGTACAGGATACTCCAAAAACCACACCACCGTCAGGGAGATAAATGGTGTATATATCCGACTTATGACTGGACCCATGGACAATCAGATTCAATAGAAGGCATTACCCATTCGCTCTGTTCTTTGGAGTTTGAAGATCATCGTCCTTTATACGATTGGTTTCTTGAACAACTCGGTGTTTTTCATCCACAACAAATCGAGTTTTCCCGCCTCAATTTGAGCTATATGATAACAAGCACCCGTAAGCTGGGAAAACTTGTGCATGAGGGTAATGTAGATGGCTGGGCTGATCCTCGTATGCCCACATTGTCTGGTTTACGAAGGAGAGGATATACCCCTGAATCAATAAGAAATTTTGTGGAACGTATCGGTGTAGCAAAGACTGATAGTGTTATTGACATAGCATTACTCGAACACTGTCTGCGCGAAGATTTGAATAAACGCGCTCAGCGTGTAATGGCAGTATTGTATCCACTAAAAGTAATTATTGATAATTATCCAGAAGACAAAGTAGAAGAATTAGATTGCGTAAACAATCCAGAGGATGCGAGTATGGGTACTCGCAAGGTTCCGTTTTCGCGCGTGTTGTATATTGAGCAGGATGATTTTCGAGAAGAGCCTCCAAAAAAGTACTTTCGTCTGGCGCCAGGTCGTGAAGTGCGGTTGCGTTATGCATATTTTATCAAATGTGTCAATGTGATTAAAGACGAAAAAGGAAAAGTTGTCGAGCTACACTGCACTTATGATCCAAAAACACAGGGGGGTGATGCACCTGATGGCCGCAAAGTTAAGGCAACACTCCATTGGGTTTCAGCTAAACATGCGCTCAATGCCGAAGTGCGGTTGTATGATCGCCTTTTCACTAAAGCAAATTCTAATGAAGCAGAGGAAGGTAAAGATTTTACATCCAATGTAAATCCAAAGTCTTTGGAAATATTGAGTTCTTGCTGGGTTGAGCCAGGTCTAAAAGATGCAAAACCAGGAGATCGATATCAGTTCGAGAGACTCGGCTATTTTTGTGTTGACCCGGATTCTTCTGATAAAGCACTCGTATTTAACCGGACAGTATCATTGCGTGATACATGGGCAAAGATCGAAAAAACACAGAAAGTATGATGATGGGTCAAATCTCGAAACTTAACAAACTATATGCTGTTCTCAAATTATCTGTTTGACAATGTACTTGTCAAGTTTCGGGATTTGACCCCAAATATAGCTTAGGAGAGCAAGAAATGACAATTCTTCAAATCATCGGCATTATTATTGGGATAATTGTCCTTTATCTTTTAATTGTGACCTTTTCCCCGGGCTTTTCAGTGCCAGAGCAACGCCTGGGAAAAGCGAAACAAATGATCAATGAGGTACGTACAAAACCTTCCCAATCAAGAAAAGACGTGAATTTTAAAGTCAAAGGAACATCAATAAGTGCATGGCTGTATGTACCTGAGGATTTGTCTGCTCCGGTTCCATGTATAATTATGGGACATGGTTTTGGCGGAACCAAGGATATGATCATGGAATCTTATGCTCTTCGATATCAGGAAGCCGGTTTTGCTGTGCTGGCATTCGATTACCGGCATTTTGGTGAAAGCGAAGGTGAACCCAGGCAACTCCTATTGATTTCGTATCAACTGGAAGATTATGCAGGAGCGATTGAATATGCTCGAGGTCTTGATGAGATTGATCCGGCAAGGATTGCTCTGTGGGGAACTTCAGCAAGCGGTGGATATGGTATTGTAATCGCTGCAAAAGATAAAAATATTGCCTGTGTAGTCGCACAATGTCCAGGATTGGATCAGCGTGCTTCAGAACAGATGTTTAGGAAAAAATTGGGCATCGGACACATTCTCCGGTTGTTTGTTCACGGACAACGTGATATGGGAAGGTCCCGCCTGGGTCTTTCGCCCCATAAAATACCTATTGTAGGTAAACCTGGAACTATGGCTTTTTTCCCTATTTCAGATGCATATGAGGGCTACAGAAAACTTGCATCAAAGAATTTTATTAACGAGGTCTGTGCTCGTGTCATTCTGCGGTCACACGGATTCAGACCGGACAAACACATCCGGGATGTACGCTGTCCAGTCCTCATTCAGATATGTGATCATGACAGCTTAGCTCCAATAAGCGCCGAGACCGAAAAAGAATTGAGCAAATATGCAGAGATCAAACATTATCCAATAGGCCACTTTGATATATATACTGGAGAAAATTTCGAAAAAAGCGTCAATGATCAAATCAAATTTTTTAAGAAACACCTTTGATTGATGTATTTGTGAAGAGAAAAAGATGTCGTTGAAACAATTGGGAATTGAACACAAAACAATCAAGGAAATGCTTGTCGCTTCTATTCGT
>JAUWLY010000080.1 GCA_030613445.1 Candidatus Stahliibacteriota bacterium
TGCAAGATCGTGTTCACCTTTGGTCTATTGATAATAAATTTTGTTACACCCTTTTTTGCCAGAATCGTTGAAACGCCAACAAGAGAGATAGTAGTTGCCATTCCCAATGCCATGCACAGAGTACTGATAATACCAATTCCCAGAATGCCCATTGAAATTGAAAATAATAGTACAATCACAGCACCAGTACAGGGGATAATACCAACAGCAATAGCAAACGGGATTATGTCTTTAGTAGTTACCGAGCTGTCCTTAATTCTTTTTTCTGCGCGTTTTTCTTTCCTGAGACCAAGGATCGTCTTAGACAATAAAAACAGACCTATAAGTGTAATCAACCCATAACTTATCAATTTGATTATTCTACTTAAATCTTCGATCGGTCGTAAAAAAGACTGTTGAATGATGAAATACAAGACGAGCACAAGGATCAGTGCAGATATCGCATGGAGAAATCCTATTAAAGTACCAACCATAATTCCTTTTCTTACTTCAGCCCGTTCTGACAAAAAGTACGAAAATGTTACAGTCTTACCGTGTCCAGGTCCTAATGCGTGTACCATACCATAGATATATGTCATGAAGAGAATGATAAGAATAGGCTTCGCGGATCTTTTTTCCTTTAACTCTTTGGACAATTCGGTGATTTTTTGATTGAGTTTATGTTGGAGCACAGAGATTTGTCTCATGAATTTCTGAATAAGATCCGGGTATTGAATGGTTTTTTCGATACTTTTTTCTGGCTTTTTTGAAATAAATGGGTTATCCTGTGCGAATAAAAAGGACTGGGTAACCAAAACTGCTATAAGAATTACTATTATGCTGTATTTTTTCATTCTATTCTTCTGAATTTCAGACAGATTGAATAAGGATAGATTTCGCCATAATCTCGGGATTCTTTGGTGTCTTCAAAAACCTTGACTTCATAATCAATGCATCCTTCGTTAGTGAAGCGAACAGGGTCGTCGCCCAACGGCAATAAATCAACATAGTATGTTGCATCATACATGCATATTTCTATTTCTTTGTACGATAGGGTTGCCGGTACGACCCAGGGGATGAAGAAGGTATAGATAACTTTGTTATCATATACATTCACAGAGAAATTCTCAACAGATTTAACTTCAAAGCATTTGCAGTTGATTGTTATATAGATGAAATAATTGTAATTTTCAAGGTTTGAAAATGCATCTTGCTTGGTTGTTATTATTTCACTGTTACTGAATTTACCATCTTTATCCACATCATAATCTTGAATTAATATGCTGCTGTACATTTCATCAAAGATCCATTCTGTTTCAATACCCGCCAGTCCATTTTGATCAAAAACGAAATTCACTGTATAATCAATAAACACATGTGGATGGCTTAATAGAAAACAGGGGATAAGGAAAGCGATCAATGTAAGATAACGTTTTTTCATCATATATGCTCGGTCAATAATAGTTATTACCATTTTATTAAATATAAGAATAAAGATTGAAAAGTCAAGATATGTAAAGAGTATGAGAAACTGTCGTTTAGCCTAAAAGACTGATTATTAGAACACATGCTACACCCAAAATAAGACTGGTAACACCGATTTTCAAATTCTGCCTTATTTGCGCAGCTGGAATCAATTCTTCTATTGAAATGTAGGTCATAAAACCTGCCGCAAGTGCGAGCGATGCTCCCAATAGATTTAGTGAGGTATCTTTTAAAATATAGTAGCCAAAAATAAAGCCGAGCAGTTCAAACCCAATTGTTATTGTTACTATGATAAACGACTTCATTCTTTTTTTAGTTAAGCCGTATAAAGGAACAATTGTTGCGATATTTTCTGGCACATCTTGTGCCGCAATCCCTAAGGCAATTATAATTCCTAAGGAAGGTGTTAAAGCAAAACCGGCACCGATTGCCAATCCCTCTGGCAAATTGTGCAGTGCCATACCAATGATGAGCATGGTAACTGATTTTTTTACGGATGCCTTTTCTTTTTTCATCAATTCAGGATTTATATGGGGTAAAAGATGGTCTACAATCCACATTACAATTATTCCAAGCCCAAAAGAGATTATTACGATGTGGAAAGATGCAATTTTCAAGCTCTCGGGTATTAATTGAAAGAATGATATGCCAAGCATCATAGAGGCGGCAAACGCCAAAGACCCATATAAAAGCGTTTTTCCTGGTCTTTTAATCAATCCGACAAGACCCCCCAGAGTTTGGCCGACAAAGATCAAAACCATTATTAATAATAAACTTTTCATGTTTTGGACCTCATAATACTTTTAATCTATCTTTCAAGACCCTTGCGAAATTTTCTGCTTCTTTAAAATCTTTTTCATCTGGACTGCCCTTATTTATTCCGCCGATAAGTTCAAATGGTCCAACTGTATCCCATCCCCGGCAATCAAACTTTCCTATAATATTAAAGCCTTTCTTCAATAATTCTTTTTTCAGTGGATTATGGAAATGCAATGTCCTGTTCAGAGTATTATTAATGATATTTTGCCAGTTACTCACTCCACTGGTTGAAAAAATAAATGATTTTTTACCTTTGAAGACTGGTAATTTGTCCGCAAGTTTAAATAGACTTTTATGATGTTTCCCAAAATAAATTCCTGAACCAAAGCCAATTAAGTCATATTCAGAAAGGCTATCTATATCTACTTCGCGTGGATTGATAAGCTTCGCATCGAGAATCTCAGCCATTGCTTCAGCTATTTTTTCGGTATTACTGTGATGTATTGAGATGTAAATTATTAGAGTTTTCACGATTTACTGGCTCTTTTTATCTTCGGGTGGAAATAAAACAGGACAACCCACTTGATGTACATCATTTATCTTTTTCTATGATAAAGCCGAAGAGTTTATCTGTTTGCCAACTCATAAATCTCTATTTTAGCTCTTGTTTAGCTAATTTAAATGCTTTTTTGTCTTCGGATGTTGCCGTTTTCTCAAACTTTACCGCAGGATTTTGTGAAGCAAAGAGCATAGCGGTATTAAAGCAAAGAATACCCCCCATGATTAATCCTATATGATAAAACTTTCGTTTGGTTACTTTGTTCATATTTTGTTCCCCTTTTTTAAATTTAACCCCGATTATTCATACACGATTGTCCTCACAAGCAAAGCCTTTCTGGCATTGTGCAGACTGATTAATATAACTAAAGAAAAAAACAGACTGTCAAATCCTGTCGCCACTAGAAATCGTTTCAAATCCTTACTGTGATAGCGTTTAAGCAATATTGGACAAATGAGCATGAATAATCGGGGTTAAACGTCTTTGTAAGTTAATTTCCAGAATTACATTCATTATTCTTAAGATATCGAATAAGGTCCTGGAATGAGCCGCCATGCCCAAATATATTCCAATACAGTCCAGGATGTAAGCAATAAAACGAGTGACCATACCATTTTTTGATCAATAGATTTTGCCCTGCGAATTTTCATATATGAAAATAAAGCACAAATACCAATGAATACTCCAGTAGGATAGGTGATCCAGTGTGTTCTTCCTGATAATTCAAATTGCGTTATCATAAGTATGTGCAAAGCCCATATACCCAGGAAATGTCCAGAGGTAAAACCGAAACGGACAGGTACATATTCCTTTTTAAGGAGAAAGATCGTAAAAAAGCTCAGGATTAATAACGCAGGTAAATAGTGCCAGTGCGCGATATCGAGCCATTCGAGATGTTCTAGATATTCACCGAGAAATCCCCATAATGCAAGTCCAGAAATAATCCCCCATTGATTGGCTGCTGCACTATTTGTTTTGTGTCCTTCGCTCATCACAAATGCAAAAATAGAGAAAACAACAAGGAAACCGCCAATAATATGGTAGCTCGTTTGACTACATCGGGAAGAAAAGACCAGTAGCATATAAAGGGCACCAAAGCAGGTAAGGGTAGTCAGGAATGTTTTTGCCGCGCAGCCTATTCGATTCGGCTTTTTTCTATTCACTAGTTATTTGATGTTTTTTCATCTTGCGCCAGAGTGTGATCCGGGAAATGCCCAATGCATCGGCAGTCTTACGACGGTTTCCTTTATTCTGACGTAGCGTTTCAATAATGATATTTTGTTCCATTTTCAATAATGGATTTTTATTTTTCATAAGGGTAGGTTTCAGAACCCCGTTACTATGGTTGATGTCGTCAGGTAAGTGATGAACATGAATGGTTCTACCCGTACAGTGAATAAAAGCATGTTCAATCGCATGTTCGAGCTGTCGAACATTGCCTGGCCAAGGATAATCAATAAGGACGTCCATTGCATCTTGAGACAGTCGAGAAATAGCTTTACCGAATTTCTCGTTAAAAACAGTGATGAAATGATTCACAAGCAGCGGTATGTCACCAGATCGAGCACGTAGGGGTGGTAAGGTTACGGGTACCACATTTATGCGGTAGTAAAGGTCCTGACGAAAGGTTCCTTGGTCAATTGATTTCTGGAGATCGAGGTTTGTTGCAGCAATTATCCTGACATCAACCCTTATGGTTTTTACGCCACCAAGAGGTTCGAAGGCTTGTTCTTCAATAACCCTGAGTAATTTCGCTTGAACAGACAATGGGATATTACTGATCTCATCGAGAAATATCGTACCTTTGTCAGCAAGTTGAAATTTACCCGGTTTGTCAGCACGCGCATCCGTAAAAGCACCCTTCATATAGCCGAAAAGCTCACTCTCTATTAATGTCTCTGGTATTGCTGAACAATCTATTTTAACAAATGGTTTGTGTTTTCTTGGTGAATTATGGTGAATTGCACGCGCCACCAGTTCCTTACCAGTTCCTGTCTCACCGGTGATCAAGACAGTTGTGTTTATCGGACTTATTGTTTCCAAGAGATTGTATACCTTCTTCATTTTTTTATCTTTACCAATGATCTTCTCGTAGCTGTATTTCTCGCGTAATTCATCAGTGAGTTTTTTGAATATAGACAGATCCCTAAAGGTTTCAACCCCGCCAATAATATTATCTTGTTCATCTATTAACAAAGCAGTGTTTACGCTGATCGGCACAATTTTACCTTGGGCATTGATGATTTCAATTTCATAATCGTAAATAGGCATCTTTGTTGTCATTGTTTTTCTTAAAGGGCAATTGGTTTTGCATGTTTCGCTTTTCATGATCTCATGACATTGTTTACCAAGGACATCTTCTACTCGGTTACCAGTGATTATTTCAGCAGCAGGATTAAAGCTCGTTATGCACCATTCATTGTCAATAGTCAATACTCCATCGGTAATAGAATTGAGGATGGAAATGAGTCGGGTATTCTCTGTGTATAAATCTGCATGGAGTTTATACACCTCTTCGATGTCACGGAAGTTCACTATTAACCCTATGTTATTGCCTTTAACGTCTTTGAGCGGTGTTGCATTTATCGAAATGGTAATGGATTTGTTCTCAGCGTTTTTGATCTCAAATGTGATATTGGTTAGTGATCGACCATGCTTCAAACCATCGCTTATCAGTAATTTGCTAATGTCAAGTTTACTTTTGAATACTTCATTAAAGTTCTTGCCAGTGATGTCAATTGCGAGATAGCCGGTTATTCGTTCTGCACCTTTGGAAAAACTGATAATTCTCCAATCATTGTCTATTGCAAAGACACCGTCAGAGAACTCTTCGAGTATTTCTTCTTCGTGGTTATTGGCTAGTGAGGGATTCTTTCTTTCCTTCATGACAAAATAGTTGAACGCTACAGTAACAAATTGAGGATGCTGCCTACGAGAAATGCTGAGACAATCATTATAACCGCTGCTTTTATCATGTCGATAATTCCCAGTTCTTTCAAAAGAATTGCAAATGTAGCAACACATGGAAAATACATGGTCAATACCACACTGGCGATGATGAGTTGTTTTAGTGAGAGTCCTAACGGCGCAAGCATACCAACAGCCAGGTCTTTTCTTAGAAAGCCGATTATCAGAGCGCCAACTGCTTCGAGGGGCAAACCCATAAGCTTCGTAATTATCGGTGCAGCTATTTTTCCAAAGAATTCAATAATCCCCAGTGAATGGAGAAGATTTACAACAAGGACACCTAAAAGAACAAAAGGAATGGCTTCTTTTAAAAACCATTTAATACGCATCCAAAGTTTTTTCAAAAGGGCACCGAAATAGGGGAAACGATACGGCGGAATTTCCGTGAATATTTCTGGACTCTCACCTTTTATTACCAGGTTCATCAATATACCGAATACAAACCAAACAACAAATAATGTGCCAAAGACGGGGAATAGCCCTCTTGCCCCGTATTTTCCAATCAAACCAAATATCATTGCTATTTGTGCCATACATGGGATCGCAATTGCCATGAGCGTAGCTGCAATAAAGCGTTCTCTTTTTGATTCCAGGACTCTTGTTCCTAGCGCACCAGGTACATTACACCCAAGGCCCAACATCATGGGGACGATTGCCATTCCATGTAGACCAACTGAGTGCATGAGTTTGTCGAGCAGTACCGCAAGTCTGGGGAGATAGCCTGAGTCTTCGAGAAAACTCAGGACAAGATAAAACGCAACTATATAGGGTAAAACTGCGGCAATAGGAACAAACAAACCGGTAGTGAGTAAACCGAATGATTGGCCAAAGTCGATTTCTCCGTCAATGAGCTGGCCAATCAGGATATTGTGAATTATGCCCTGACTGCCCAAGACACGCGAAAATGCCATCATTATTGGTAACCAGAGCTTTTCGAATAGTGGTTCGAATATATAACCGATCAATCCCTCGCCAATGAATCTGATGATTGTAAAGACAACGTACATTACCCCTATGGCGATAGGGATGCCGGTCCACGGATGGACAGTGAGGTCAGACAGACGTTCAGTTAGAGTATGATGTTTGTGTCTAATTACTTGAACTCTCTCGACTATATTGCCGATTTCATGCCAGCGCTCAGCATTTTCGTACAGGTACTTCCCTTTTTTTGCCTCTTGTAATCGGTCAACCATGGTTTTAACGCCTTCACCGGTTATCGCAACTGTGGGGATGACAGGAACCCCAAGAATCTTCTGAAGTTTTTCCACCTCGATTGAGATGCCAATGTGTTTTGCTTCATCCCAGAGATTGAGTACTATAATTACCGGGATGTTTTTCTTAAGCAGCTGCAGAGTTAAGTTCAAATTTCTTTCAAGATTCGTTGCATCGACGACATTTATTGCAATGCTGTTCTTTTCGTCAATGGCTTTGTCAAGCATTTCAACCGCAACTTTCTCAGCCGGGGATGTAGGATCGAGACCATAAGTCCCTGGAACGTCAACGACATCAATTTTATTCTCTCCGGAGCCCACACAGCCTCTGCAAAATTCGACGGTTGTACCTGGGTAGTTCGAGGCGATAACGCTCACGCCGGTTAGGCGGGAAAAAATCACACTCTTGCCGACATTTGGGTTACCCACAAGGAGAATTTTCTTCACTTGCATGTCAATCGATCCCAACAAGGATTTTACGTGCCATACCAAAACCTATTGCTACCTGTGTATTGCCGACTCTAACAATTATCGGACCACGCATGATTTGACCACTGACTTTTGTTATCTGGACACCACATCTGATACCCATAGATTCAAGCCTTTTTACTAAGCCTCGACCGCCATCAAAACTCATGATCTTGCCAGTTTGACCAGCCTTCATTTGAGATAAGTCAATTGTTGTCATTGTATCACCTCTGTCGTTTCCTCAGCTGGCAGCGTTTGCAAACACCAAAGATTTGTAGCTCGTGGCTTTTTACCAAGAAATTGTGCTCTTTTGCAACTGCGTTCTGGAATTTTTCTATGCCATCATGGATGAATTCAATTATCCTGCCGCATTTTTCACAAACAAGGTGATCATGATGTTGCTCCTTATGAACCAATTCGAATCTTGCATCAGTGTCGCCAAAGTGGTGGGTGCGAGCCATACCGCAATCAACAAGCAATTTAAGCGTACGATAGATTGTGGAGTAACTTATGTTTGGGACTATCTCCTTGATTTCGTTGTAGAGTTGTTCAACTGTGTAATGCCTATCTGCTTTGATGAAATGTTCGATTATTACTGCCCTTTTTTTGGAAAACTTCAATCCTCTCTTTGCCTGGCACTTTAAAAGTCTCTCTAATCCGTTCCTATTCCTGGTAGATACCCTTATGCGCTTGGACCACTTCTCTGGGGGAACCTCTTTTTTGTTCTTGATTTTGACTTTCATTTTCATTATTCATTATAATCAAAAATACGGGATTGTCAAGGTATGACTGTAGGGCGTAAGGAGCAGTGCGTAGGGAGCAATGACTCAATTACTAATGATGTATATCACTGCAATCTGGCTGCTATCCGTCTAATCGCTTTACCGAAGTCAAAAATGATTGAAAACGCCGTCATTTTATATATACTTCTCGAATGCGTGAATTACTAAAGCTTAAAAAGTACGTTATTCGATATAAATTCCATTTTTTATTCGGCGTACTGGCGCTCATTACAATTGATTTGCTGCAGCTCATTATCCCGCGCGTTTTGAAATGGTCGGTCGATGGCCTTGTCACTGGCACTGCAGATTTGTCAGATCTCGGCTTTTATTTTTTGATCATCGTCCTGATCGCTGTAGGTATTGCCATAGGTCGTTTCTTTTGGCGCTACCTCATAATTGGTTCGTCGCGGCGTATTGAACGTTCCCTGAGGACTGATTTCTATGAACACCTGCTCACGCTTGATTTTGCGTACTATGATCAGCAGAAGACCGGTGATCTCATGGCTCATGCAGTCAACGATATTAAC
Organism: Candidatus Stahliibacteriota bacterium; assembly: GCA_030613445.1. Classification (GTDB taxonomy): domain Bacteria; phylum Hydrothermota; class Tepidihabitantia; order SM23-42; family SM23-42; genus JAUVZL01. Next base: position 8,738 of record JAUWLY010000080.1, read on the forward strand.
GCAGTAAGGATGGCGCTTGGGTTTGGATTTATCATCCTTGTAGACGTTTTCATTCTTGGCATTGCTGCTTTGTGTATGATGCTGAGTATTAGTTCTAGACTTACTCTGTATGCGCTCATCCCTTTTCCAGTTATCGCAATTGTATCAACCAGGTTTGGCCGCGTGATCCACCACCTTTTTGAGAGAGTACAAGAGGCTTTTGCTGTTTTAACTGAGCGCGTGCGTGAAAACCTGTCTGGGATGAAGGTAATTAAAGTATTTGTTCAGGAAGAGGGTGAAATCCACAAGTTTGAGAGGCTAAGCCGGGGATATATAAAGAAAAACCTCAAATTAGTTCGAGCCTGGGGTATGTTTTTTCCTATCATCATATCACTGGCATCCCTAGGCCAAATCATTGTGCTCTGGTTGGGTGGTAAGTACGTCATATTAGGTCAAATATCGATTGGTTCTTTTGTTGCGTTCATTGCTTATCTGCAAATACTCGTATGGCCTATGATTGCTATTGGTTGGGCGATCAACTTATTCCAACGCGGTGCTGCTTCCCAGGGTCGACTTAATAGGATTTTTGAAAAACGCTCTAGTATTGTCAGCGGTAATAAAATTGTTGAGCGGCTTAAAGGTGCTATTGAATTCAAAAATGTTACCTTTACTTACTATGGTAAGGATATGCCGGCGTTGGAAAATATTAACTTATCAATTTCACCGAAGGAATTCATAGGCGTAACAGGTCCGATTGCTTCTGGGAAAACTTCTTTTGTCAATCTAATTCTTCGTCTTTATGAACCACAAAAAGGAAAGATCTTGGTTGACGGGCAAGACATCAGGGATCTAACGATTGAAAGTTTAAGGAAGAATATAGCCTATGTGCCCCAGGACACATTTCTTTTTTCAGAAACCATAAAGGATAACATCATCTTTGGCATGAGAGATGTAAACCAGGAGGAAATTGAACACAGTGCACACATTGCTCAAATATACGACGAAATCATGCAATTGCCCAATAAATTCGATACGCGTATTGGCGAACGTGGTGTGACGCTCAGCGGAGGTCAAAAGCAACGAATTGCCCTTGCTCGAGCTTTGTTACTGAAACGTCCAATTCTGATCCTTGATGATGCGGTGTCATCAGTAGATGCCGAGACCGAGCTGAGAATACTCGAGTCAATTAAACGTGAA
>JAUWLY010000012.1 GCA_030613445.1 Candidatus Stahliibacteriota bacterium
AATCATACGGTTCTTTGAATTCTTCATCACGAAAATCTTCTGGAGCAATCACCATTAAAACTGATTTAGCAATCTGTATTGGTTTTTCCGGGGAAACGACTTGTGTTTGTTCTTCTCCCCTACCACAACATAAACACAGAAGAATTCCCAGAGTAAAAATTCCCTTCATGATTCCTCCTACGATAATAAATGCCTAAAATCCAAAATACCTAAATGCCTAAACACCATACGCCATAAGCCATCTCCCATACGATATAAGCCATCAGCCATACGCCATCTGCCATTAGCCATCAGCCATATGCCAAAAGCGGGAGACGGGAGTTGAACCCGCAACCAACGGCTTGGAAGGCCGTGACTCTACCTTTGAGTTACCCCCGCATGCAAGTATTATAATAATCCAGTCAAAAAAGTCAATACAATTAGGATAGATTAACATAGCAGCATAAAGCAATTGAGTCTTCTCGAGTTGACATTTACAACAAATTGAGTACACTGTTTCAAAAGGAGGCATCATATGTCAATACTACTCATTGTTTCGCTCATTGCACAATATGGCACAGGTGTGAGCACTAGTGGACCAAACATTACGATTGACACGCCGGCATTGTCTGTTACTGGTCAGGCAAGCGCTGCGCTTGGCGTTCAAGCATCTGAATACAAAATTATACTCTACGCAGATACTTATGCATCAGAAGAAAAAGAAGCGCTAGCAGCTTCAGAAGACATTAGAGAAGAAATAATCAAAGTCACAAAGAAGATCGGTGGTAAGAAAAAGGACGTTGTTCTAACAAGTCGCAATACACTTGAACCTATTGAAGGTGACCCATATTTCCGTGTTGAACAGGATATTCAAATTTGGTTAAAAGACGTAAAAGACATAAATAAGGTCAAAGAGATATACTTGCTCATTGATGGTGTACAGATCGGTTCGGCTACACCAGTAATCGACAAAAGTGTAGATTACGGTCCAGCAATCAAAAAGGCAAGGATTGATGCAGTGAAAAACGTAAAACAAGAAGCAAAAGATCTGGCTGTTGAGATGGGGGTTTTACTTGGCGAACCGATGTTCATTGCGGAAAATATTGTTTACCCGGTATATACAGGATACGAAACGAGTGAAGAAACAGAAATATCAGTTTCCGTAACTATCTACTATGCGATAACTCACAAAAAATAGACGATTGGCAATAATATCAGATGTAATTATTTGGATTCTCTAAAAAAGAGATCATATGCTGAAAAGAATATTCAAGCTAAAAGAGAATAGCACTACCATCCCTCAAGAAATGATTGGCGGTTTGACAACCTTCATGACTATGGCATATATTGTGTTTGTCCAGCCTGCTGTACTCTCTGCTGCGGGTATGGATTTTGGAGCAGTCATGGTCGCTACCTGTCTTTCCAGTGCAGTTGCCACTTTTCTAATGGCTTTCTTGTCTAATTAAACGTCCAAACCTTATAACTTAGCGTTTCCTGACGAAATCGATATTGAAACACCAATAGCTTGACTAATTGCATAATATCCGTATAATAATCAAAGGAGAATAGGGATGCAAGACAATAAACAGCGCATAAACATCGAACTGAGCGATGAGCAATCTCAGGGGACTTATGCTAATGGTGTTGGTATCAGCCATACACCATCTGAATTTATCCTTGATTTCATGAGGTTTTTGCCAGGAGCTCAAAAAGCCAAGGTTTTTTCAAGAATCATTATGACCCCGCAGAATGCCTATATCGTAAAAAGAGCTTTGGAAGAGAATTTAAAGAAATATGAGGAAAAGTTTGGCAAAATTAAAATCTTCGGGAAACCAACAAAAGAAATCGGTTTTAAGTAAGACAATCAGTTTCTTCATTCAATCAGAGTATCACGCGTATCTAGTAGGCGGATATGTACGAGATACGACAATCGGAATAGAACATCGGGATATCGATTTAGTCGTCGAAGGTGACGCGATAAGAGCAGCAAAACAGCTAAATAAAAAGTTGAAAGGCAACCTTGACATACACAAAAAATTCGGTACTGCTTCTATTACAACAAAGCAAATGAGGATTGACCTGGCGAGCGCCCGAGTCGAGAAATACGCCTCACCGGCAAAACTGCCCCATGTCTATCCATCAGCTATTAATGAGGACCTCAATCGCCGGGATTTCACGATGAATGCTATGGCTATGTCTATCTCAAATGAAAACTTTGGGGAAATATTTGATCCCTTCAATGGTATGGAGGATATCAAAAAAGGTGTCATTCGAATTCTGCACAAGGAGAGTTTCAACGACGATCCAACACGGATCTTCCGTGCTCTAAGATATAAAAATCGTTTTGGTTTTAAGATCGCGAAAACAACAAAAGCATTGATGACTGAAGCAATAAATAAACGAATGATCCAGCGTCTGAGCGATCAGAGAATCCTTAACGAAATAAGGTTGATCTTTAATGAGACAAACAATCAAGATATAATCAAGGATATTTCTAATCTAACATCGCTCAAGATAAGGAAGAAAGACATGGAATTGCTGCCGGTTTTGGGATCGAACCGTATGTATTTTTATCTCTCCAAACTTAAGTACTTCAACTTTCCAATCACAAGCGATGAGAAGCGCTTAGTCAAAGATTTTCATGACTTCGGCAATACGATAACGCGCTTGGATAAAGCAACCAAGCATAGCGAGATTTTTGCAATTCTCTCCCCTATTTCGAGTGAGGTCATCGATATTATGCCAGCTGTGCTGCCTAAACTAAGACGGAATGTCAGAATATTTCGGCAACTCGAGAAGAAAAAGCTTTTTGTAACTGGTAATGATCTCAAAAGACTGGGTTATAAACCCGGGGTAAAATTTAGAAGTATTCTTAACCGGATGCGCGATTGGCAACTTGACAGGAAGATAAGAAATAGAAAAGAAGCTCTTGAGTATCTGAGAAACATAAAACACTAATGGGTAGCATCGTTTCCCTTTTACTTTTTCTACCAGCGATTCTATTTGCCTTAACCATCCACGAATACTCACATGGGTATATGGCACTCCGTATGGGTGACCCCACGGCGAAATTTGCTGGCCGGCTTACGCTAAATCCAATAAAACACATTGACATTATGGGTTTGTTCGCATTTATCATCTTTCGGTTTGGTTGGGCAAAACCCGTACCTATCAGCCCTGGAAATTTCAGAGATTTAAAAAAGGGTATTCTTTACACTTCCCTAGCTGGTCCTCTCTCCAATTTCTTGTTGGCTATACCTTTTGGTATTATTTTGAGAATCTTACCGACTACTAGTAATATACTTTTCCCGGTATGGGGTTTAGTAGGTGCAGGTCTAATTTTTAATCTCATACTTTGTGTTTTTAACTTATTACCAATTCCACCACTTGATGGCTCACACATATTGTTTAGTCTATTACCCGCACGATATGTTCATATCGAATATTGGCTTACGCGGTATGGCTTTTTCATCCTCATAGGTTTGCTTCTTCTAAATAGTATTGGCATACCTATTCTGAGCTTATGGATTTGGCCATTTGTGACGCTGTTTGGTGAATTATTTGCAGGACCATCAGCATTCTGGGGATTTATAACAAGATTTTTCTAAAAATCATAGGGTGTGTATATGAAAACTGCAAGAGGGTCAATGATTGGTATAGATTGGTTTAATTATCCGCGGACATTCATAACTAATTATATTCGTGTAGATTTGTGTTTTTTACATTTCTGTAAATTCGTGTACAAAAGGAGGCAATATGAGTAAGTTACTGAGAATATTGCTAATAGCGATAGGTTTGATACTAGTTGTGATAGTTGCAGGCTATTTCCTAATAAAGAGCTATCTAACACCCAAAACGGTACGGAATATCGCTGAGAAAATTGCCACTGAAGCTCTTCAATATCCAATTGAGATAGGTCAAGTTGGTTTGCATTTTGGATTTCAAGTTGGCATCACAATAGACGATGTCAAAATACCCAATACCAAAGGTTTTAGCCGTAAACCAATGATTGAAATTGACAGAACCACCCTGAATCTGAAGCTCCTGCCTTTATTAGGACGTCGGATCGTCGTAAGTGGCTTGGATTTTTCAGGGCTAAAGGTCAACGTTGAAAAAAATAAACAGAATAAAACTAACTTTGCGGCAGTCATACCTAAAGAAGCCCAGGGTTCAAGTTGGGCATTATCTCTGTCTTCGGTCACTATTTCCCGGGGTGATGTTTCTTATGTCGATGTAATGACTAAAACTGAAATAAAGGTCAAGGATATTGAACAAAAAATCAGGTTCAAAGGTAATACGGTATCGGCATCTGGCAAGAGCACGGTGTACATATTGAAGAATCAAAGACTACCAGAAATGATAGTAAAAGTCAGTAATGAAATTACTTACGACACGCTTAAAAAAGATCTCCAGATTAAAAAACTTACCGCACTGTACGACCCGATAGATCTTTCAATCGATGGGACAATAAGTAAGTTAGAAAAGCTCGATATTAATGCTAAACTCAAAGTTGGCGACATCTCAAAACTTCCTTCACTGATCCCTGCAGATTCACGCCCCGAAAAACTGAGCGGTACGCTCATCGCAACATGTTCAGTAACCGGCACAACCAAGAAGATGGTTGTTTCTGGAAACAGCGAACTCAAGAACGTATCTTTCATACCAAAAGGATTCAACCGGGGATTCACAAAAATCCATGGCACTTTTTTATTTACCAGCAAAGCAATTAAAGATATATCTCTGTCCGCGATGTTCGGAAATGCAAACTTGGAACTCAGCGGAGCTATAAACAACCTTAACAGCCCGACATTGAACCTCAAGACTAAAGTAGTAGGAGATCTTCAGGATTTAGAGATGCTTACGACCGATATGAAAGATATGAAAATGAAGGGCCCGTTGACCCTCAATCTATCGATTAAAGGCACCACTAAAAAACCGTCATACCACGGGGATTATAAGATAAATAACGGATTCATAAATGGAATTGGATTAGCAAAACCTATAAGCAATTTTATCATCAAAGGTACAATAGCAAATAATGTTGCCAGAATCAGTAAGTGTGGTGGTAACATTGGGCACTCTGATTTTTCATTGACTGGCAAGATAACAAACTTTGAAAGACCAATAATTGAAATTAATAATACCTCGCATCTAATAGACCTTGACGAGATCCTGCCAAAGCCAGAAAAAAACAAACAGCGACAAGGAAAGGCTGTACCTGTAACACTCCGCGGGGTAACTAAAATAAATACATTCACTGGTGCAAACATGGTGTTTAAAAACATAAACTCAAACTTCACCTATGAGAACGGGATAATTGATTTGAAAAATTGTACAGCAGATGCTTTTGATGGTAAAGTGCAGTTTGACCTCTATTATAATATAAATAGCCCTGAACCCTATCGCATCCGCACCAGGGTGACTTCGATATCAACTAAAAAAATCCTGAAACGGTTCTTAAACTTTGAGAACCTGGAAGGCAGATTGACTGGCATCAGTAATTTCCAGGGCCGTGGTTTCAGCAAGAAAGATGTCATTGCCAATCTCAATGCCTCGGCCAATGTGAAATTAGTTAACGGTGTATTCAGAAATTTCGCTTTGATAACAAAACTCCTGGCGTGGCTGGGGATGAAAGACTATAAGGTAGTGGATTTTGACGACCTCGTAGTTAATTTCAATATCGACAAGGGCAAAACAAAAGTGAAAGACTGGACATTGTCGTCAAAAGTCGGTGATTTTCTCACTAACGGTACCATTGGTCTGAATGGAAGCGTGAATTTGAATGTGACGGCTACACTCAAGAAGAAATACTCAAATATTGTGAAGAAGTACCACGGAGAGTGGATATTCCCGATTGACAGTAAAGGACAGGCAACAATCGATATCAGGGTCACTGGAAAATTCAGCGATCCTAAATTCAGTCTTGATAAGAACAAAATTAAGCAGCGTCTCAAGGGTCAGTTGAAGAATGAATTCGATAAGAAAAAGAAAGAATGGGAAAGTAAAATAAAGGATTTATTGAGAGGAAAATGATAAACCAAAATTCAAACTATGGAAGAAACAGCTGAAGATTTGGACTTGGAAATTAGATATTGTTTAGGAACGAATTTTCCGCCCGAGGCGGATTAGCCTCAGGCTGAAGAAATTAGCATTTAGCATTTCAAAATAACTATGCCTGAACTCCCCGAAGTCGAGACTATCAAAAGAGAGTTAAAGTCCAGAATAATCAATAAGAAAATCCTGGCCTGTATTACCTTACGTGATGATGTCATTGCTTACCCCAAACCAAAAGCATTTTGTAGAGCAATCCTTAACGAAACAGTAGTCGATGTAACAAGAAAAGCCAAATATCTCTTTCTTGAACTCACCAATGAAAAGAAAATCGTCTTCCATTTCAGACTCTCTGGTACTATCTCACTGAGAAAATTACGTACAAAACCCGAGCGTTTCACCAGGGTGATAATAAAGATAAATGGATACCAACTTTTCTTCAATGAACCAAGGGTACTGGGTAGACTCTACCTATTGAAGAACAAAAGAAGATTGCCGATTCTGAAAGGACTGTATAACCTCGGACTTGAGCCAATCGTTGATGAATTCGACTTGTCCTACCTTCGCAATAATATAAAGGGAAGAAAGGCGAAGATCAAAGCATTGCTTCTCGATCAGAGTATCTGTGCTGGAGTCGGTAATATATATTCTGACGAAGCTCTTTTTCTTGCCGGGATAAGACCATTGCGCCGTGCCAAGCGTATAACGATTAGAGAAACTGCAAAACTCGTGAGCGCATTAAAAGATGTAATAAAAAAAGGGATAGATAATTACGGAACATCGGTTTCCGATTATCATAGGACTGATGGCAAAGATGGAAATTTTCAGAAGTTCTTGTATGTCTACGGTAAAGAGGATGAACCTTGTAGAGTCTGCGGGACAAAAATCATCTTGACAAAACTCGGTAACCGCTCCACCAGGTATTGCCCGAAGTGCCAGAAATGAAAATGACGCCAGTGCAGGAATGGCTGAAGACACGCTGCGCTGTAGACACATCCGCCAACGGCGGATTGAAGACACGTCCGCCACACAATATGGCGGACTGCAGGCACGCCTTTGGCTGAAGACAACCAAGATAAGATAAACGATCGAAACGGACTAAACGCTATTAACGATTTAAATTCCATCCCGCACTTTATCAAAAGTAAAAGTGCGTGGATCCCTTCCAGTGTCGTGTACTCCTTTCCATGCTCTGCATCACTTCCAATCCGTTAGGATTCAAGAGGTAATACAGTAATCGTGTAACGGAGATAAGTCGCTCGCTTCTCTAATACCACACTGTCATTGCCCGACTCGATCGGGCAATCCAGTCTTTACACCGAATACACCGACAGTTATTAAGTTATTGTCGCTCTACTCCTTACTCCTTACGCCCTACTCTTTTGTAGTCGCCTGATTTATCAGGCAGCTTCAGGAGCAAAGCGACATGACTTCAACGCAGTGTGTCTTCAGCGAAGCATGTCTCCGGCGTAGCGTGTTTCCCTAATTGACATCATGAGAATATTAACTATAGTTATGCTATGGAGGAATTTCCGAGCAAATATGATCCTCAAAGCATTGAGGATCATTGGTATGAATTCTGGCTGAAGGCAAAACTTTTCACGCCTAATCCGCAGTCAAAAAGACCACCCTATACAGTAATGATACCACTACCCAATGTTACAGGTCGATTGACTCTGGGGCATACCCTGAATAACTCTATCCAGGACATTCTTATCAGATATAATAAGCTGACCGGGCATGAAACCTTATGGATGATGGGTATGGACCATGCTGGTATCGCTACTCAAGTTGTTGTCGAAGATAAACTACTAAAAAAAGGCACTAAAAAAGAGGATTTAGGCAGAGAAAAATTCGTCCAGGAGATATGGAAATGGAAAGAAGAGTACGCCACGACGATCCGAAAACAATTGAAAAAAATGGGGTTTGCGCTTGACTGGTCACGCGAACAATTCACCCTATCAGAAGATTATTCCAAGAAAGTAATCAAGGTATTCGTAGATCTGTACAAGAAAGGTCTTGTCTATCGTGGTGAATACATAATTAACTGGTGCCCGCGTTGTCTATCTGCTTTATCTGATGAACAAGTCGAAACTGAAGAAGAGCCGGGTAAGCTTTTTTACATCAAGTATCCGATAATCGGTACAGAGAAATTCATCACGGTAGCAACAACCAGACCTGAAACCATGCTCGGTGATACCGCAATATGTGTCAATCCAAAAGACCACCGTTATAAGAAGCTCATTGGCGGCACTGTTTTATTACCGATCATGAAGCGTTCTATCCCCATTATCGGTGATGACTATGTTGATCCGGAATTTGGTACTGGTGCATTAAAGGTTACGCCTTCTCATGATCCTTTTGACTTCACATTGGCTAAAAAACACAATCTTGAATTTATCAATATCATGAATCCTGATGCGACCCTCAATGAAAATACTAAGGAATATAATAGATTAGACCGCTATGCAGCTCGTACAAAAATCATAGCTGCTCTGAAAAAAGAAGGGTCGCTTGAGAAAATTGAGGATTACAGACTGCCATTGGCCAAATGTGAACGCTGTCACACGGCTATTGAACCACGGATAAGTAAACAATGGTTTGTTCGCATGAAAGTATTGGCTAAACCCGCCATAGAAGTAGTAAAGAATGAAACTGTGAAGATATATCCAAAGAGGTGGATAAACCTCTACAATCATTGGATGGAGAATGTTCGGGATTGGTGTATCTCCCGGCAACTCTGGTGGGGACACAGAATACCCGTTTACTATTGTTCAAAATGCTATGACCCAAAAAACGCAGAAACAAATAAATCCCGGAAGAACGCAGAGATGAAAATCCCGAAAGGTATGATTGTCTCAACAAGTAAACCAAAGAAGTGTCCAGTATGCGGTTCTGATGCTATCTATCAGGACAAAGATGTTCTCGATACATGGTTCAGTTCCTGGCTCTGGCCTTTTGCTACACTTGGTTGGCCTAAACAAACCAGGGATTTCAAGAGCTTTTATCCGACCCAGACTCTCGTTACAGGCTGGGAAATTATCTATCTCTGGGTTGCACGCATGATCATGGCCGGTTTGGAGTTTACTGGGCAAGTTCCGTTTTCAAGCGTAGTATTCCACCCCTTGATCCGGGATAAAAAGGGCAAGAAAATGTCAAAGAGCCTTGGTAATTCTCCAGATCCAATGGACTTGATCGACAAATATGGTGCTGACGCATTGCGTTACGGATTACAGCTTATTACACCAAAAGAACAGGATGTGCTATATTCTGAAAAAGCAATCGATGTGGGTCGGAAATTCTGTAATAAATTATGGAATGCAGCCCGGTTGGTCTGGATGAACCACAAGGACGATAATGAAACACCACCGTCACAACCCACTATATATGATACTTGGATCATATCAGAATTCAATGTACTGATTAAGAAAACCAATAACCATTTTTCGAATTTCGAACTCAATGCTATCGCTCGAGACATATACGATTTTGTCTGGCATACATTCTGTGACTGGTTTCTTGAGATAATTAAGATCTGTCCATCAAAAGATACCGCGAAATATCTGTTAAAGCAGATTATAATAATGCTCCACCCCTATATACCATTTATCACCGAGGAGATATATCACAAATTTAATTTCGCTAAAAAGAGTATTCTCCTTGAAGACTGGCCAAAGATAAAGGCAGTGAAAATAGATATTGCGAATGTCCGTGCGCTGAAGCGTCTGATCGAGGAGATCCGGAATATCCGTGGTCTTTTCAACCTGGATCCAAAAGAGAAACTCTCGGTAATAATAAACACAAGCGAGGATTTCAGCAATTTCCTTGGAAAAAACCACATGGTTTTGCAGGGGCTTGCCGGACTTAAAGACATAGATTATGACAGAACGCCAGACCAATCAGTGGCAAGTATTATCATGCCAGCTCTCGAGTGTTATATCATATTGGCTGGTATTGATATAGAACAGGAAAGGAAACGTCTCTCAACAGAGATCACCGCGCTCTCGAAGAAAATTGATGAAATTAAATACCGTTTGAATAACCCGAATTACATCCGCAAGGCTGCTCCTCCCGTTAAACAACGCGAGCAAGAACGCCTCGAAGATTTTTTGAAGAAAAAAGAGGGTATTGTTAAAGCAATAGAGAAACTATGAAATATATTGGATGGGTCGTGAGTTTTATTTTATTAATTGGAGTATTTGGGATCTATAAAACTCAATATGCCTCAATGAAAACAGATATAGATAAACTTGAAAAAGAGATCGCGATGTGGGAAAATGTCCTTAAGGGCGAAAAAGGGTTGATCGGCGATCGCAACCGCTTTCCCTCAGACCGATTCTTCAAAAACAATAAACTTACCCCTTATGGTGAAGTCGACATTCTTCGTAAATTCAGTATGGAGTATAAGAACCTCGAATTGTACATATCAGCACCGCGAGCTCTGAATCGAGCTGCCGATATCCTGCGTTTCCTGAACGAACAGCGAATTGAATACAAGATTTTGCGTTGTATTGTGGTGATTGATTCAGTCCAACGTTTTGAATACAAATTTTCCAAATGAGATGAAGCACGGATCGTTTAGTATCTTGAGATTGAGCATACTCTCGGTGATCGCGACTATTGCCCTGGCTAATGGTCTTGAGAAAAAGAATGCCAGATTGGCAATGCTCCTCTGTATCTTCCCGGGGGGTGGACAGTACTATACAGAAAGGTATATACCGGGTATTGCTATCAGTGCAAGTGAGTTGGCGATCGGGTACTATGCTTACAAATACCACAAAGAAGAGGAGTACGGGAAGCGGAATTCCATGCTCTGGTGGGGCCTTTTTGTCTTTGGATACTCGCTCGCTGATGCCTATGTAGGCGCAAAGATGTACGGTTTTGACATTGAAGCCGACATAGATAAAGTATCTATAAGTTGTTCCTTCAAATGGTAATCGTCAACCATAATAACCGAGAGTCCTGAAAAAAAATCATCGCGCTAATGATTTGGGCTAGTCTTGACCTGTTCGATAGCTTTAAGTAGTTCAACGACGACACTTGCATGAAGCTGGTCTTTGGTGAGATTGTACATGGTCATAATGTGTCCCACGTTGCTCGATACATACATCGGTGGCAGATTATTTAAGGTCAGCGTCATAATGTCACGGTAGCAAAGATCACACCTGCACAAATCTTTATTAGCCTCATACATATTGTCCAGTTCTTCTCGGACTATTTTCTCAATATAATTTTCATATCTTGACTGCTTCATAGTAGCCTCCCCTTTTTTATTAAATCAAAGAACTCCTGCTCAGATAGAATCTTGATACCAAGTCTCTTTGCCCGTTTATATTTTGAACCTGTCTTTGACCCGTAAACAAGGTAGTCGGTTTTTTTTGAAACCGTTGTCCCTGGATGACCGCCATATTTACGCACAACTGTTTGAACCTCACTCCGGTTTACTGAACTGAGCTCACCAGTGAAGACAAATGTCTTACCACGGAATGAATTGATCTTGGCGCGCTTATGACCCGAAACAAAATGCAGACCTATCTTCTTCAGTTCGTTTATTAGTTTGAGGTTGTGCTTACTCTTAAAGTAATTTATTATGCTCTCTGCAATAACATTTCCAATCCCATTGATTTCTTCGTATTCTTCAACCTCAGCATTAATCATAGCCTCTATAGAGCCAAACACATCGACTAAGATATTGGCGCAGTTTACTCCAATATTAGGAATCCCCAGACCATATAATACTCTTGTAAAATCCCGGTCCTTACTCTGTTCAATTGAACGCACCAAGTTCTCTGCGGATTTCTCAGCCAGTCTTTCGAGCTTTACCAGGAGATCCTTTTTAAGACGATATATATCGTCGAACCTCTTAACCAAACCTGCATCAACAAGCTGGTCCACCAAGACATCACCGAATCCTTCGATATCCATTGCTGGCCGGGAAGTAAAATGTAAAATAGCGCCTTTAAGCTGCGCTGGACACGATGCATTGACACAACGCCAGTCTGCTTCATGGGGTAACCTGACTATTTTTTCTCTGCAGACAGGACAACATCCAGGGAACTTAAAAGCCTCCTCTCTTCCCGTACGATGATTCTTTGCAACCGACACAACTTTGGGAATAACCTCTCCCCCTTTTTCAATCACTACGAGATCGTTCATCCTTATATCCTTTTTCTTAATTTCATCTTCATTGTGTAACGTGGCGCGGGAAATCGTTGAACCTGATAAAAAGACGGGCTCCAAGATAGCAACTGGGGTTATCCGACCAGTTCTACCTACTTGTACTATTATATCAATGACTTTGGTCTTTACCTGACATGCCGGATACTTGTAAGCAATTGCCCACCGGGGACTCTTCATAGTGGTACCCAATAACTCGCGCTGCTCATAGCTATCGACCTTTATCACCAGTCCATCCACCTCATATCCTAAGGTCTTTCTTTTGTTTTGCCATTCAGTGATATAATCATGGACTTGTTCGACAGATGTGCATAATTTCATATGTGGGATAGTCTTAAAGCCATTTTTGCCAAGTGCTTTAAGGGTTTTATAGTGAGAGTTATACGATCCACCAGGTGAACGGGGTATAGTATGAATGAATATATCAAGACCACGCCTGGCGACCTCTTGCGCAGCAAGCAGTTTCAACGTTCCAGCAGCCGCATTGCGCGGATTAACGAATTGTGGTAACCCTGAATCCTCCCGTTCCTTATTGAGTTTTGTAAAGGACAATACCGGTAAAAAAACCTCACCCCTCACTTCAATGTTCTTCAAAGCAGAATCTCCCGTCATAATACGCAGTGGTAAAGACCTGATCGTCCTGAGGTTCTGGGTTACGTCATCACCGCGAAGACCATCGCCCCGGGTTGAGCCAAAGACCAATTTACCGTCTTTATAAAGGAGTGCAACAGCAACCCCATCCACTTTAAGCGTAACTTCGTAGTTAACATCATGCTTAAGAACCTTTTTGACCCGTTTGTCAAACTCCTTAACGTCATCTTCTGAATATGTGTTGTCCAGACTCAACATTTTTGTCTTGTGGACCACGGTTTTAAAGCCCTTAAGCGGCGCTCCACCCACTCGCTGGGTTGGTGATTCTGGTATGATGAGTTGAGGAAAGCGTTTCTCCAATGACTCAAGGTTCTTGTACAACAGATCATACTCATAATCACTTATCAGAGGATCGTTCAATACATAATAGTGATAATTGTGCTTATCAATTTGTTTTCTTAACCGGGTAATCCCTTTTTTTGCCTGTGCAACAGTCATCATCAAATTATATATATATAATATTATGAGTCAACAAAAGCCAGAGACCTTCAACTGGCTGAATATTGACATTTTCGTGGTTTTGTATAGAATTTACTATGTCAAGAAAGGTTGATTTCCTTGTTGTGGGATCAGGAATAGCCGGATTGACCTTTGCCACCAAAGCTGCACAATATAGTCAAGTACTCATTCTGACCAAAAAGAATAAGGCTGATTCCAATACGAACTATGCACAAGGGGGCATCGCATCAGTCTTTGCTGATAAGGATTCATTTGATTGCCATACGAATGATACGGTCAAAGCTGGTGATGGGTTGAGCCATATGGATGCCGTGAGAATAATGGTTGAGAATGGTCCAAAACTAGTGAGGGAACTGTATAATGAGGGTTGTCTATTTACCATCGGCGATCAAGGTGATTTTGAACTCGGCAAGGAAGGTGGTCATTCCCATCGCCGTATCGTACATGCCAAGGATTATACTGGTTATGAGATCGAACGTGTCCTTTTGGAAGAAGCCAAGAGAAGAAAGGTTGAAATAAGCGAAAATGAGATTGCCCTCGATTTAATTATTGTCGACGGTGAATGTTTAGGGCTCTACTTTTTTGACGCCAACAAACAAAAGATCGACTACATCTTGGCTAATGCCACAATACTTGCTACCGGTGGGATCGGACAAGTATATCTTCACACAACAAATCCACCGATTGCAACTGGCGATGGTATTGCCATGGCCTATCGCGCTGGCGCAAAAGTGGCAAATATGGAGTTTGTACAATTCCATCCCACATCAGTCTACAATATACAGATCGATGGTCGGGCTTTCTTAATATCAGAAGCAGTACGAGGTGAAGGCGGCATATTGAAAACAAAGAGCGGTAAATCATTTATGGACAAATACGACCCGGCTGGAGATCTCGCTCCGCGCGACATCGTGGCGCGAGCTTGTGTTTCTGAAATGCATGCAACCAAATCAAAACATGTACTACTTGATATTTCACATGTCAATGCCGGTTATCTAAAGAAACGGTTTCCGACAATCTATGAAACATGCATAAAATGGGGTATTGATATAACTCGTGAACCGATACCAGTAGTACCAGCTGCCCATTATATGTGTGGCGGTATTTTGGTTAATACCTGGGCTGAATCGTCCATAAACCGCTTATTTGCCCTGGGCGAATGCAGTTGTACTGGTGTACACGGCGCAAATAGGCTGGCATCAAATTCCTTGCTTGAAGCCCTGGTTTTTTCAACGAGGGCATCAGAAAAGGCAAAGGAGATCAGAGAAATCAAACCAAAAACGACAATGCGCATGCCGGAAACTACTCGTACTGGACCAGATTATAGATTACAGATCAAAGAAATCATGAACCAATACGTCGGCGTTATGCGAAATGTGAAGGGATTGGCAAAAGCACACCGATTGATCAGCGATTTCTGCAGCAAGTTTGATGATGGTATACTGATACGAAATGCCGAATCTCGAAATATAGCCGATATCGCGATGCTCATAGTTGAGTCAGCTATTGCGCGTCTAGAATCCCGTGGTCTTCATTATGTCAGGGAATATCCGGAAAAGAAAAAGGATTTTGCAAAAGATACGATGATCTATAGGAAAGCAAGTTAAATAAAGGAAGGAGAATGGAACAAGGAGAGATCGAAGTTCTTCTGGAATTGGGGCAATCATATCTTCTCAACAAAGAATATGAACAGGCAATAAAGAAGTTCAGCGCAGCCCTTACAATAAATCCGCATGACCCTGAATTGTACTACAATTTAGGGCTTGCCTATGAGGGAGCTAATAAGCCCAAAGAAGCGCTATCAATGTATGAAAAAACATTACATCTCGATAAAAGATTTAGTAATGCCGAAATGCGTCTCGATAAACTCAAGGAAGAACTGAGCAAAACAAAGAAGAAAAAAACCAAAGGGACAAAATGAAGTGTCCCCGCTGTGGTGGAAATCTGAAAGAAACAAGAGGTACACACCACAAGAAAAAGAAATGGAAATGCCCGTATTGCGGCAAGGTTTGCTTCACCGATTTGAGGAGAAAACACAAAAAACCTATAAAGAAATCCGGGAATCTCCGTATTTCCAAAGGATTTCCGTAAACAAAAAGCTCAGAAATCTTTTTTCAGAGCTCGCACAGGAAAGTGTTGACAAGACACGATATTTAACTATATTTTGTCAATACCATGGAAACATATTACTCACTTTTGCGTGTTTCGCTTAATGCGTCGCCCGGGGAAATAAAAAGATCCTATCTTAAATTAGCGCAAAAATATCATCCAGATCTTTACCTTGATCCTAAAGAAAAAATCAAAGCGAACGAAAAATTCTCTAAGATCACCGAAGGTTATCGTGTCTTATCCGATGATAAACTAAAGGAAGAATACGACAAATCGCTGGAAAGGGGTATGAAACCAAAGGATGAAGCTAAGAAAACACAAGCGAAGAATGCCTTTAAAAGGGCAATTGCATTTCTCAAACAGAACGATCCTTGGCGAGCAGTCAATCTTCTACGCATTGCTTGTCGCTACCATGAACAGCCCATGTACTTATCATATTTAGGACTTGCTCTGGTATATACGAGACAGTACCAAAGAGAGGGTTTTGAGAAACTCGAGTTGGCAATCAAACAAGTAATGTTCAATCCGATATTTTATGTTAACATCGGATTGGCCTATGAACACATCGCCAATAAGTCAAAGGCACTTGAATCATACTATGAGGCGATCAACTGGGACGAGAATAACAGGGCCGCAAAGAAAGGTATTGAAAGACTGCAAACCAAGAAAAAGGGCTTCTTGAGTAAATTATTTGGTGGCGAGAAATGAAAAAGACTAATATCCTCACCAGTTTTGAAAGACTCTGCTGCGATTTGGCAATAGTTGTAAAATATGACAGGTTTTTCGGTCGCGGCGGTTTTTGCCGACTCAGAGATCAATCCTATTTTATTATCAATGAACGGCTTTCCAATGAAGCTAAAGAACAGATATTTGTCGATGAACTGAGTGGATTCGACTTTACTTCTACACAGATTCCCTCCCAATTAAAAGATCTGCTCAGCAAAGCAGCTATAAAACAACGCCGAAATGATCAACCCTGTGAAATAATACAAGAGAATCTATAGTAAAGAAAGAACATGGTCAATATCAAGTTAATCCGGCTAAACATACAAATCTCTTGTATTTAACGGAGTGAGGTATTCTGACGGCATAAAATATCCAACAGGTTTTATTGTTCATCCCTGATCTCTCCTACCAGTTCTTCAAGCAGATCTTCTAAGGTTACAAGTCCGATCGCCATGGATTGTTTGTCAACAACGATCGCCATATGCTCCCCTTTTTGTTTCATCGTGGTAAAGATCTTCATACAACGCTCTTTTACCTCAATGAAAAACGGTTTTCTCAAGACGATTCTATTCTTGTAAAAGTAGTCTTTGATATTGAAAATGCCGATGATATTGGTTTTTTCTCCGTGGTAAACTGGGATCCTTGTATATATCTTCTTGTTTTTTCCGGTCAGCGATTTCAATTCATTACCTTTGCAACACGTAATGGCGGTATCCAGCGGTATCATGATTTCCCCAATTGTACGTTTTGAAAAATTAAAAAGCCTTGTAGCAAATAGTCTTGCCTCCTCTTCATACTCACTTATCGCATGAATAATATCAGACCTTTGTAACGAATCAGGTTTTGCCTCAGTCTTAAAGAGGTGCGCCAGCCCTTTAGAAATAAAAGCGTAAAAACTGACCACCGGGTAAATGATGACTTCATTGTAATAAATCAAATTACTGAGGTGACTCATAACCTTACTTGGATAAGAAAGGGCTATCGATTTAGGGATGAATAAACCAACTGTTAATGATAACAATGAGAGTAGAATAATCGAAAGAACTACTCCATTGCTGCCAAAAAGCTTGATGAAGAAATTGGCGAACATGGTCGATGCCAGTACAATAAGAAAATTCTCGCTCACCGACATTGTCGAGAAAAAACGCTCTGGCCGATCTATGAAATTACTGACCCGCACTGCCCAGAGGTTCTTTTCGCGCTTTGCTCTGAGCACACGCATCTTCTCAAGACTGATTAAACCTGTCTCGCTCGCTGCGAAGAAACCTTGTAGCACAATCAGCAATAACGGGAGTATAAAGTATATCATGGTACTACCTTCTCAATAAAAACTTGTTCTATTATTCGATCTCGGATATCTTTAATTTCAATCTTAAGTCCTTGGAGTTTAATTATCTCCTTTTCGTTCGGGATTCTACCAAAGTGACTCAGGATGAATCCAGACAACCTCTCCCCCTCATCCGCAAACGGCTCTACGTCGAGCACACGGGCAAGCTCGCCAATACTAATATCACCAACAAAAATATATCGATTGGCACTGATCATCTTGTAGGGAAGATCAGTTACCTCGTCATATTCATCGACTATCTCACCAAAGAGAGATTCCAGAATGTCCTCGAGCGTTACGATCCCGCTGAAATCACCGAATTCATCAACAACAATGCTGATGTGAATACCATTTCTCCTGAACTCACTGAGCAGGTTATCAATCATCTTTGTCTCCGGGACTATATAAGGTTCCCGCATCAGTTGCTCGACAGTAATTTCCTCTGGAGCTTTGTTATTCATGCCGCTAATGAAGACGTTCTTCGCATAGAGAATTCCCACAACATCATCGTTTTTATTGAAAACACAAATTCTCGAGTGTTTCTCTGAAATCATTATTTCCCGAACTTCCTGCAAACTGGCATTAACCGCGATGCCGACAACTTTGTGTCGCGGGGTCATAATATCACTCACTCGCACCTTGCCGAATTGGAGTATTTGATAACCGAATTTAGCTTCGCCTTCATCTAATACTTTGTATTTCTTCGCCTCACTCAACATTATTTTGATCTCTTTCTCAGATATCGCCGTATGTTCCTCCGGAGGTCGTTTGCTCATTATTGCCTTGGTAAATAGTACCATCAACGATGATATCGGTTGAAAAACGCCAGAGACAATGCTGATTATCTTGCCAAACTTAAGTGCTAGATATTCCGCATTTGAAAACGCGATTGTCTTTGGAGTAATTTCACCAAATATTAGAAGCAAGGATGTCATCAGTATGAATTCGATAATGAAAGCGAGTATAGGGTTCACTTTATGACCTGCGATAATCTGTATCAGGATAATGGTACCGACTGAGGCGGCAGCAATGTTCACGAGAAGGTTTGCCAACAAGACAGCCGCAAGAGTTTTCCCTGATTCCTTTCTCAGACGACCTAGTGTTTGAGCTCCCTTTCTCTCTTCGTAAATGAGGGTCTTTACACGGAAGCGCGATAATGAAAAAATCGCTGCCTCCATGCCTGAAAAGAAAGCACTCAGTGTCAGAAATAAGACTATCAGGGCAAGGTATAATAACATGCTAAATCGAAATCTGTATTGCTAATATCGTAATCATGAACTGCACTGCACGTCTGGTCACGCCATCTTCACAAATTGCTTTGGGGTATATACTTAAGATACTGGAAACATTTGTTTTCCATCATCTCGGTTTGTCCTTTTGTTCTATGATCGTAACCTATAATATGAAGTAAACCATGTATAATGTAATAGTACAATTCGTTAGTATCGCTGACCCGATCATACGATATGTATATTTCAGAAACCTCCTCCATATGGAAAGAGATCACGTTCGTAGGCTTGTCTTTTTTTAGAAACCTCATGTTTAGTGCCTTGAGATAATTGTCATTGGTAATTATTATATTAAGGTCTTTGAGTATTGTCCCCTCCGCGGCCAATGTCTTCTCAATGAGGATAATGATATTCTTTCTGACATTCGACACCAAACAACATGTGGCTTGATTAAAAATATTAACTTTCAATCAAGCTCTTCTGTTCTTCCTATTTGCCTTTTCGCTCGTGTCCTCTCCATTCTGGTCATATTCAACACGCGGGTGGAAAACACCAGTAAGGGTTGATAGAAATGTAGTACTCACCAACCCCAAGTCCTGCCGTGTGATTGGACATTCATCGAGTTGACCGTCGGCAAGCTTCTTCTCAATATTATCCTTCAATATTTTTTGTAGTTTTGTGACGGTAATATTCTTCTCACTCCTCGCTGCCGCCTCAACAGTATCAGCAAGCATAACTACTGCAGCTTCCTTGGTTTTTGGTTTAGGCCCCGGATATCGAAAGGTATCCTTGTTGATAGATGAAGAAGTTTCCAGTGCTTTGTTATAGAACAATTCAATGGTGGTTGTCCCATGATGTTGCTCGATAATGCTGATGATTTTCCTTGGTAATTTCATCTTCTTCGCCATTCCAACACCATCTTTGACGTGCGATATGATAATCAATGTACTCATCTGCGGTCTAAGTGTATCATGCGGATTCTTAATGCCGCGTTGATTCTCAATATAATATTCAGGTTTCTTAAGCTTACCAATATCATGGTAGTACGCGCCGACCCTTGCCAGGATTGGGTCTGCTCCAATCATTCGGGCGGCGGCTTCAGCCAGATTGCCAACAATAATTGAATGATGATACGTGCCCGGCGCCTCTATAGCCATCTCCTTGAATAACGGCAGATTAAGATTGCCCAGTTCGAGCAATGTAAGATCAGTACAAAAATCAAAAAGCTTTTCAAATAAGGGTAATAGAAGAACGAAAAGTACGCTCGCTAGAACGCTGTTCAAAACACCTTCGCTAAGATGCCATAAGCTGAGACTGCCTTTCAATAAATATATATCGGCAAAGAGTATCGCCGCCACATTGGCGATCGAGATATATATGATCGGTCTGTAAAGAGACAATCTAGAACTGATCGTTCGTGACGAAAAAGCGGCTACTGTCCCACTGACTAATAGAAAAATGAATGTCGGCATGGAATTTAAGATAATACCAAATACAGCAGCAAAAATTAGAGTTATGATAACCGCCACGTAGAAATTGAAATATAGCGCAAACAAAAGAACGAAAAAAGATATTGGCAGGAGATAGATCGTGTCGGTTGCATACGTGATTTTGCCAATCACCAAATATACGGCTGAAAGTAAAGCAACGAAATAAATATTCTTCCCATCGAAGAGCTGAGCTTTTGCAACTAAACTGAAATTTAGTAAAAGAAATATTACCCCAAAGTAAAGCAGATTTCTGAAAAGCATCGTCTTTAATATTTCCCAGGTACCAACTGAGATGTAGGTACTTTCCAAAACCGTGATTATCTCTCTTGCTTCCCTGGTGACCCGCTTGTGTTTCTCTACTATGATTTCGCCTTTCAATATCTTCCCTTTTGTTTTGGGGACATTAGCAAAAACCTCCTCTATTTTCTCTTCAGTCTTCTTCACATTATAGATAACATTTGGGGCAAGCAAAAAACTAACGAGTACTTGGTATTCAGGCTTCTTTCGGTAACTGAGTATGGACTCTGCTTCACTTACTGAAAATAGCCTTTCTATTGTTTCAACTATTACTCTATTACCACTCTCGATCGTTATTATCCTGAATTGAGCGGGTTTTGCATCAAGGACGCCAGCGGCATAAATCTTACCCAGCCTATCGGCAAGTTCTTTGTGAGTCTGCGCAAATGGGTTTTTGGCCAGGTATCTAATTACGTCACCATCAAGCGCATATTCTCTCTGAACAAGAAATACGAGGGAATCCTCAGTAAGAGACGAAATATCACGGAGTGAATCAATGAGGGACTGAAGACCATCCAGCTTTTTCATGACCATTTTGTAGACCGAATTATCTAGATCAAAAACAGGTGGAATCCTTGCGGCGATTTCCGCTTTTTCTTCATATAATTCCTGTTCGGTTTTGGGGATAAGAAAATCATAAGGAGCAATTATATTCGAAGTTGCTATTTCACCTTCGTTAATGCTATGTTTTGTTGGTACTCCAGGCGGCGGGAATATTGCATTTAGCAGGAGGACAAAAGCTATGAGGATAAGGTGATTAGTCGGTATCTTCTGCTTCATAAGCTTTGACTATCTTCTGAACCAAATTATGCCTGGCTACATCTGTTTCATTCAAATACACAAATCGTATCGCCTGGATATCTTTCAGAATATGCTGAATTTCAATCAAACCAGATGATATTCCAGATGGTAAATCGATTTGAGTTATATCACCAGTAACAACTACCTTTGATCTCCACCCCATCCTCGTCAAGAACATCTTCATCTGTATGCTCGTCGTATTCTGTGCCTCATCGAGTATAATAAATGAATCGTTGAGTGTTCTGCCCCTCATGTAGGCAAGGGGCGCGACTTCGATAGTTTTCATGGTGAGGTATTTCTTCACACGGTTATATGGAAGAAAATCATGGAGCGCATCATAGAGTGGTCTCAGATAGGGATCAACCTTTTCCTCGATTGCACCGGGCAAGAATCCCAAGGACTCACCTGCTTCAACTGCTGGTCTTGCCAGGATTATCCGCTCAACCCTCCTAGCCATCAAGTATGACACTGCCTTTGCCACGCCGAGATAAGTTTTGCCCGTACCAGCTGGTCCAATACTGATCACAATATCGTGGTCACGGATAGCTTTAAGGTACTCTGCCTGTCCATCACTTTTTGCCTTAACTAGACGCTTTGGCGTGGTTACGCATAAGGGGTCTTTTTCTTCCACTTTTTCGATCTTCTGCTGTGCATCCTTTGTCTCTTTGTCCAGGCTCTTCAACACTTTTCCTATTGCCTTAGCTGCCTCTTTGACATTTTCTTCATTGCCCTTCAGGTGAATACACTCATCGCGCATCGATACAATGATGTTGAATTTAATCTGGATTTTCTTGAGAAGTTCATCTTGAAAACCAAGAACTTCGTTAGGATTGTAATCAGTTATGGGGATCGATACTTTCACATTCTAGGGAGGGGCAGTTGACTGCCCCTCCCGAAATTTCTAGTTATGTGGTATTACAAATTCCTGTCTTGGATATATCCAATCAGGATCTTTGATCTTATCT
>JAUWLY010000142.1 GCA_030613445.1 Candidatus Stahliibacteriota bacterium
TTGGGGATAGAATCAGGTGAAGCCATTGAGGCGGCTCTCAGCCACATACCCTTTTGGAATAGGGCTGGTTTGATCTCTGACATCATGAACTCCGGTGCAGAAGAGCGATTGACACGCGTACACGTGCTAATAAGTACGATAACAAGAGCAATAAGGGTAAGCAAAACACGTCTTTTGTACATGGTATATTATAGCAATGATAGCGTTTATTGCAACAGCCAAATATGCGGATGGTGGGTTTAGCGGGTAAAAAAAAGGAGTGGCCCTAAAGCCACTCCTTTTTTCTAGCATGCGTATTTACGCACGTTCGATATTTGTGGCTTTTTCCCCTTTAGGGGATTGAGTAATTTCGAACTTAACCCGCTCACCTTCTTGCAGCGTGCGGTAACCATCACCGGTAATATCTTGGAAGTGGGCAAACACATCACCACTGCCATCTTCTTTTTCGATGAAGCCAAATCCTTTTCTACTATCAAACCACTTTACAGTACCGTATTGCATGTTTCTCCTTTCAAGCGTCTATCTGTTTCATGGAGAGAGAATATGAGTATCCTACAGTCCTTCAACAAATAATATTGCTTCTTTATGAAATACTATACACAGATAATCAATCTTGTCAAGAGGCAATATACAATGGTTCAAGATATCCTATTAACAGAAGGATATATTGATTGACAATCACTTGCACTTCGCATATAATGACGTAGTCTGAAGATTGAAGTAGATATGTGGTTTGAGCAGAAAGGGGGTAGTATGATTGGCAGACTGAAATTCATTTCGGTTGTAAGTGTGCTACTATTAGGGGTTTTCTTGTTCATTAGCTGTGCAACTGTTTTTAAGGGTTCGCAGGAGTATGTTGGTTTTGAGAGCGACCCTACGGGCGCCAAAGTCTATATTAATGGCAGTTATAAGGGTATGACTCCTCTAGAGCTGCATCTTGAATCAAATAAGACGTATCACATTGAGTTCAAGAAAGAGGGCTATACGACCAAAACATATACGTTGACAAATCACTTAGGTACTGGCTGGGTTATATTAGATGTAATCTGCGGTCTTGTTCCTGTTATAGTTGATGCGATTACGGGAGCATGGTACAAACTCGATGAGAATGATGTAGGTGTCATACTAGAGCACTGAATTATATCAGAACCAATTCTTTTGGGGATGACATAGAATTAGTCATCCCCTTTTGTATTTGTATGCAGAGTAACTCTGGGTACCTGTCAAAGTGTGCTACAGGAAAAGGTTTGGCGGAGGCGTGTAGGAATCGAACCTACCGTCCCCCTTTCGAAGGACATCTGGATTTGAAGTCCAGCAAGCACACCAGCACTTATCCGCCTCCGCAAAATTCGTTTAAATCTTTGATTTAATTACGAATTTTAGCGCCCCGAACTCCTAAAAGGAGTGAGGGACTACCTTACGAATTTTAGCGTCCTCGTTCTGCCAAGAACGGGGCTTCTTTAGAATTTCAGCGCCTTCCAATTTTACCCAAATTTCATATTTGGGTGAGAAATCGAGAATCTCTCATCCATTATTATGGATGAGAGGCCAAACATTTTATTACAAATACCTGTATAATTGTATATGAAATATAGGATAAGTCAAATGGTAATTTTGAATTTCGAGCGCTGACCCCACATGACTCTAATATTTCAAATACGGGTGGCTAGACGATATCCCCGGTGCCGGTGGTGTACTTCTGCCCTTGACGTCGAAGAGGAATTCAGTATAATTAATTATGCAACAGATAAAAGTGAAGTTCTCAGTGGATATATATGTGGAGAAAGACGGAAAAGAATATCATGCATTCTGCCCTGTTTTAAAGGGATTGCATGTTGATGGTAAAACCCAAAAAGAAGCCCTCTACAATGTGAAGAAAGCAGTAAAGCTTCATATCAAATCTCTACTTAAACACAAAGACGCCATTCCGCTGGGTATTATCACTACGGCGGAGATCCGTTCTTCCCAGCGATCAAATATCTACCGTAAGCACTTCAGCACGAGCTTGGCAGTACCAGTTGAGTGCCGAGCTTAATGAAATACACCAAACACATAAAAGATCAACTCAAGGGGAAGACTAAAGACGCATTCATTAGGGCATTGTTGAAAGACGGTTTTATTTTTGACGACAGCAGTGGTGCAATTCGTGTGTACAGGCATAAGGACGGCAGGCGCGTGACTATTCATTACCATCCACATCAAACATTTGAACGTATTCCGAGTGTGCTGAAAGGGTTATTGAAAGACTTGGGTTGGACTGTTGAAGATATGAAACGCTTGAAGCTTGTGAAATGATGATATAATTTATCCATAATTGAATAACATAATGTAGAGGGAGTGACCTCAACATCACTCCCCTTTTTATTTGTACCAGATTGTATAATAGGATTGAGCAGGATGTTGTATTTAAAGCTATTTTACAATTAGTTTGCTTTTCAACATTGCAACATTTTAACATTCTAACATGTTAACATGTTAGAATGGGTTAAGTTTTATTATGGTATAATCGTGTAGTGGAGAAGGAGGATACAGAGCCATGCCACTAAAGGGTAAGTCAAAGGGTAATTTTGTGATATTAATCATATTTTTCTAACGGTCTCTATAATATGATAGCTTTTTATGTGAACAGAGTTCTTCTAATAATATATGGTTATTTTTCTTTCGGTAGAATACACGCCAAGAATCTGTTACATAGAAGTGCCAAAGATCTGTTCTTTCTTTGATCGCTGTATCACACAGACCACCACAGCGTATTTTGTAGACTATTTTAGTTAGTGCATGAATTAATTTCAATTTGAGAGTATCCGTTGTGCAATATTTATTCAATGATTTCATAAATTTTTTCGAACATTGAAAGTCTGTTGGTTGTTGTTCTGTATCGTGATAGCGTCTTATCTCTGGATGGATTTTGTAGTGTGTTTCAACACATAACTTTATATCTGGCCAACAATCTAAAGTTCTACAATCCTCTTGCGGGCATCCATCATCAAATACGATGTTTTTATGCCGGTTATATAGAAATGTTCTTACATTTTTTTTCATACACTAGTCTATGTCACAAGCAATATTGCATTAAAGTATAGTGCATCAACGATATTTTTGTCCCAGAATCCTTACATCACCGCGTTTTATGGTGATGTCATGGGTGTCAAAGTATATGAGCAGAGGTAGTACATATTTGCGGCTTGCACCCAGCATATCTCTGAACTGCGAAATCCTTATTTCTTTATTTTTTTTCAGGTACTCAATCAAATTCTCTTTGGCTTGAGCAACGTACTTATGATGAAATACAATAGATTCGCCAACGGAGATTAGAATACCGGAGTCTATCATATACCTGTAGGCTCTCTTTATGGTTTTTTCATCACCGAGTTTTTGTTCTAAAACTGCATCGTAACTCGGCGGTTTGTATGCAGCATCTAAATATAGTCTCTCGATTTTTCTGATCGCTGTATCCAATTCTTTGTCAAGGCTCACTTTGAAATCGAATAGGCTTATTTTGTTGTCATCACTGGTTTTTGTACTTTTCTGTTCCGACATTTTATCAAGGGCGTAATTCATAAGGCTTTTATCCATTGCTTTGCTGATACTCTTTAATAGCTCGAGTTTTGGGATGCCGATATTAGTTGGATTGGCTTTGTGGTAATTTGTCAAGACATCAAGTATCTTTGCATTCAGCCTTCCGAAGTTGCTCTGTAAATAGTAGAGACCCCTTGTTTTGTCTAAAAGGATTGCTTTGTTTTCGCTGATCATTTTATCGAGTATTGCCTGGACTTCGCCAGGCAGTATGTTCAAGTCATAAGCAATTTCGTCGATTTTCTGCGGTACTTCGAAGTTGGCGAGCAGGTTCTCTTCGATCATTGTGACCGTATCACCAGTCTCAACCTTTTGCAGATGTTCAATGAGCTTCTCATCAAAGCCTTTGGCCTTGGTTGCTTTAGGTTCAATGATAGAACCGCCGCCGATCGTTGTTTGCGGTGAATAGGTCCTTATTACATACCGATCACCTACGTCACTCACTGCTTGTTTCTCAAGCCGGAACTGCGCCATTGCTTTATCACCGGGTTGGAGTATTTTTTTATCAAGAAGCACAATTCTGCCCAGAATCTCTTTGGTTCCTAGATGGATACGCAAACGAGTAAGGTTTTTTAAAGGCTTTCCCGCTGATTTGAGCAGATATAGAGAGGCATTCAGGAAATTAGACGGTTCATAGTATCCGGGTTGCGCAATGATATCACCTCTTTTTATCTCATTTTTTTCTGTACCGACTATGTTTATTGCAGCGCGAAACCCCGTAGTTACTTGCTCGATTTTCTCATTGTGTACCTGGATTCCTCTTACCTTTACTTTTTTATTATGAGGAAGAAGCTCAAGTGTATCGCCGACATTTATTTTCCCAGAAAGGACTGTACCCGCGACAACCGTCCCGAATCCTTTTATCGTGAAGCATCGGTCGATCGGCAGTCTGAAGATACCGCGGTCTTTTTTCACCTGAGTTTGGGCAATGAGTTCATCGAGTATCTTCTTGAGATTATCAATACCCTCGCCAGTCGTATTTGATACTGCTACTATCGGTGCGTTCTCAAGGAACGAACCGATCATCAGTTTCTTGATATCGTTGGTGACCAGGACTAACCAATCATCCTTGACCAGATCCTTCTTGGTTATGACGATAATACCCTTTTTTATTTCTAGAAGTTTAAGAACTTCAAGGTGTTCAATTGTTTGGGGCATAAGACCATCATCCGCAGCGATGACAAACATGACGAAATCAATGGTGCTGGCGCCAGCGACCATGTGACGCACAAATTTTTCATGACCAGGTACGTCGATAATCGTTACATCGTTACCTAAGAAAGCAAACCCCAGGTCAGTGGTCATACCTCTTTCTTTTTCTTCTTTTAATCGGTCTGGGTCATAACCGGTCAAAGCCTTGATCAATGCGCTTTTACCGTGGTCAATATGGCCTGCGGTGCCGACAACGATGTGGCGTTTACTCTCTATCCTATTCATGGTAATGGAATTAAGACACCCCCTCCTTTATCCTCCCCCTCAGAGATGGGGAGGGATAGGGGTAGATGTGGCGCTTACTCTCTATCCTATTCATGGTATGAAATTATGATACCCCCTTCTTTATCCTCCCCCTCAGAGATGGGAAGCGATAGGGGTAGATGTGGCGTTTAGGAAAGGGAGCGGGGTGGTTTGTATCATCCATCATTCTTGAGAAGCGAAGCGAAAGCTTGTATGATGAATTTCTCTTCACCTTTTAGAATGGTGCGGAAGTCAAGGAGAATCACACCTTCTGATACTCTGCCATAGACAGGTATATCACACGTCCGCAAGGCACGGGCAAGGTCCTGTGCCGCCATGGTTCTTGGTTTTACCGCTACGACAAAGGTCGGGAGTTGCTCGGTACTGAGTGAACCACCACCGATTTCAGATACGCCCTTTTGCACAGATATCTCCATATCCCCACCGAATTGCTTCTTCAATTTCCGCGCACACAAGGAGGCATGACGTCTAATATCTTTAATATGTTTCAAAAGGATGCTCATAACACCGTGGTTCTTGAGTAAAGTTTCTTCTTTGTGCAAGAACAGCTGCAAGGTTGCTTCCAGTGCTTCATTGGTGAGTTTATCACACCGAAGTGCCCGGGTAAGCGGGTTTTTCTTTATCTTATTAATAATTCTTTCTTTGCCAATAATAATACCGCACTGAGGACCACCAATGAGTTTGTCGCCACTGAAACAGATAATATCAGCGCCAGCTTTGACGCTATCCTGTACAGTAGGTTCTTTGGGTAAGTCGTATTTGGAAAGGTCGATCAATGCACCGCTGCCCAGGTCATCTATTACAGGTAAATTGTACTTCTTGCCGAGCTCAACGAGTTCTGCGAGCGAGACCTCTTTAGTAAAACCAATAATGCGATAATTCGATTGGTGGACACGCAGCAAGGCACCGGTGTTTTCATTGATCGCTTCTTCATAGTTCTCAAGATGCGTGCGGTTCGTGGCGCCAACTTCGTGCAGTGTTGCCCCGCTTTGTTCCATGATTTCCGGAATTCTAAAAGCCCCTCCGATTTCAATAAGCTGACCTCGCGAGACAATAACTTCTTTATTTTTGGCTAGTGCATTAAGGATCAGGAGTGTAGCACCTGCATTATTATTAACGATTATTCCTGCCTCAGCACCAGTTATTAGACTCAATATTTGACTGATTTTTCTGTATCTATCTGCTCTTTTGCCTTCTTCGTCAATTTGAAGTTGAGAATATCCTATTGAGGCATTGTACAAGGTCTCGGCGATTCCCTTACTGAATGGTGCGCGTCCGAGTCCGGTGTGGAGTACGATACCGAGTGCATTGACCGCGCGTCGAAAATATGGTCTTACCAGATCTTTGAACTCGCACAGTATGCTATTCTTGAGAAAGTCCAAATCATAGTCTTCGCCAGCAAGTATCCGTTCCCTGAATTCGTCAATTTTATATCGTATTATAGCAGTTACATAGTGTTGCTCTAATTGTTCAAGGAATTTCTGGAGCTCAGGCCATTGCAGTATTTTGTCCACCGCGGGTATATTACGTAGGATGTTTTGTTTTTCAGTTTCTTTCACGATGGATTATAAATAAAAAGCCATGGAATGTCAAGCATATTGCGTTATCAGAGTGAAACCGCTGCTCCAATTGCACCGATGAACTGCGGATTTTCTGGGACCACAATATCCTTATACGTCCGTTTCAGCGCCTTTACAAGACCAGGATTGAGTGCCCCGCCACCGCAGAACAGGATTGGCTCCTCAATGCCGATTTGTGCACCAAGGTTAACGATCCTGCGCAGGAGTGAATCACAGACTCCAGCAACGATATCCTTGATTTCTTTTCCTTCAGCAGTAAGACTAAGAATTTCAGATTCTGCCATTACCACACATAGAGAATCAATGGTTTCTGGACTTTCAGATTGGAGCGCAAGTCTTCCGAATTCTTCGAGAGTGAGAACTAAAGCCTGGGCAATTTTCTCAACAAAATTACCAGTTCCAGCAGCGCATCGATCATTCATGACAAAACGGTTAACCTTCGCATCACGGATTTTTATTATCTTGCTATCCTGGCCACCGATATCAATAATTGTATGGATTGTTGGGTTTACAGTACACGCACCGCGGGCAAATGCAGAAATTTCGGTTATGATAAGATCGGCTTCAGTGATGAGGTTACGACCAAAACCAGTAGCAGCAATCGCATCAAAATCACCCAACTCGGC
>JAUWLY010000136.1 GCA_030613445.1 Candidatus Stahliibacteriota bacterium
AATAACTGAAATTATAACCCTTTGGTTTAGGTAATGGAACCTTGATCGTCCCCAAATCACCGTCTCTAGCTTGTTTCTCTATGTATGGTCCGCCCGGATAAGGCAGACCCATGAGTTTTGCCACCTTGTCAAAAGCCTCTCCGCATGCATCATCAAGTGTCTTTCCAATGGTCTCGTAAACAAACTCATCTTTTACATAGACGATCTCAGTATGGCCGCCTGAAACAAGAAGCACCAAATACGGATATTCCAGGCACGAATCATTCAGTTGCAGAGCATAGATATGTCCCTCAAGGTGATTAACCGCAATGAACGGCTTATTAAGGGCGATAGAAAGCGTTTTGGCAAAAGATAAACCTACGAGCAGTGCCCCGATCAAACCAGGACCTCGCGTCACGCTAATCAGATCAATATCATCTAAACCCTTTTCTGCGCTTTCTAGAGCGATTTTCACGAGCGGCATTATTACCTTTATATGATTTCGCGCCGCGAGTTCAGGGACCACGCCACCGTATTTTGTATGCGCGATCTGGGATGCCACAATATTAGCTATGACTTTCCCGTTTTCTATGACACCTGCTGCGGTCTCATCACATGATGTTTCAATGCCCAGCGTAACCATGTGTTATTCTAGTCAAACAAGCAAAATAATCAACCCTAACCAATGAAAACGGTGCATCTCAATGCTTCGATACTTCCCGCAAGACTCTGTCTCACCCATAGACCCTTGACATAATCAATGTTGATGTTATAATCTAATGTAAGTAGAAATGAAGATAGTGTTGATAATTTCAGTATTTGTAATACTTGGATTCGGTCAGATTGCCTGGGAAGGAGAAATCGTTGATACGACTATTGCCTATAGCCATAATTTCGTCTTCAATTCTCTGGCACTTGATACTAATGGTATCCCGCATATCGTCTATAATAAAAGCACCCCATTATCCGGCTCCATAATCTATGCATCTCGAGATTCTGCTGGGTGGCAAAAGGAAACTGTTGATAGTGGACTCAGCCTAATCTACGGTCTATCGCTGGCTTTTGATTCCGATAATATCTCCCATCTAAGCTATTACAAGAAATACCATTCATTTGATGCCGAGACAACCTATATGTGTTATGCCTTGCGAGAGACCACTGGTTGGCAAATCAATGATATCGACACAATTATCGGTTATTTCGGAGATTGGTACTGGTACATACGTTCATCGATTGATCTTGACGCTGCGGGTCTACCAGGAATTGCATATACGGCATGGAATACAGAAGACTCACTTCATTATCTTAAGTATGCTCATTACAACGGTGTTAGTTGGGATACATCTATTGTTACCTATGATTCTACGTGGAACGGTCCGGCACCATCTGATCGCAGTCAATCACTGCAATTTGATTCGAATAACTGCCCGCATATTGCTTTTGGTCGCTGTCATGGTATATGGGATACCCTTAAATATGCCAATTATAGCGATACGAACGGTGCATGGCTTATAGAACCCATATATGCTAATGATAAATGTGCAGGAAAAGTCTCACTCGCACTCGATAGCCATGATTATCCATGTATTGCTTTTGATGATGTTGCTCTTGCCTATACCTGGTGGGACGGTTCATCTTGGCATATTGAATATGTAGATTTCCTTGGTGATATGTATACAAGAGTTGGCCTTTGTTTAGACGATTTCGATAATCCGCATATCATTTATCTTCAAGACCCTTTTCCCTAT
This sequence comes from Candidatus Stahliibacteriota bacterium, assembly GCA_030613445.1. Classification (GTDB taxonomy): domain Bacteria; phylum Hydrothermota; class Tepidihabitantia; order SM23-42; family SM23-42; genus JAUVZL01. The sequence continues at coordinate 1,728 of JAUWLY010000136.1, forward strand.
CGTCTGGATGCACGACCGAAATATTGTTACAAAGACAGTATCTGGCATTTGTGCGGACCCATAGAACCAGATACCTCTTATAAAACAGTTAATGCAGATATCTCTCTTGCTATCGATGATTATCAACAAGCACACGTCTGTTATCAGTTTAGTAAATTCGACAGTGTCCAGGAGATCATTGGCATTAAATATGCCAAAGGTATATCAACAGGGACTATGGAAAGACCACAAGATAATGTATTAAGACAAGCACTTCGGTTGCAGGTTTATCCTAATCCCTGCAGGAAAGTTCTCCACATAAAACTTCACACGCCAGCAGAAAATGCACACATTGTATTATTCGACGTTAGCGGAGAAAAAATCGCAGCATGGATTGTTGCAAAGGATTTGGAAGAAAGGAACATCGCCACAAACGACCTGCCTTGTGGTGTATATTTTGTTCAAATGAAAACAGCGAGCAGCCAAGAAATAAAAAAAGTAATATTGCTGAAATAATTACTCCACTCTTCGTACATCATCAATCAGGAAATCCAATCTACCTATGCTGCACCATCACACATTTTTTTTGTTGACAACCAAAAAAAACCGCTTAAGCTAAATAAATGATAGTAGTCCTTATACTCCTTGCTCTTGCTCCATGTTTATTCATGATGTGGTACTTTTATCACCGTGATAAATATGAACCTGAACCCAAGAAGAAAATCCTCAAGATATTCCTGCTCGGTGCAGTCATGGTCATCCCTGCAGCCATAGTAGAAACCATCCTATTATCTGGTTTGAACGCAATTGTTGGTGGCATTGTCAATATTTTTATTATGTCCTTCATAATCATCGCCCCGACTGAGGAACTGCTAAAATTCCTAGCAGTGAAATGGTGGATATATCGTTCCTCTGAATTTGATGAGATCATGGATGGCATCGTGTACACTGTAGCAGCCTCACTTGGGTTTGCGACGATAGAGAATATATTATATGTGTTACAGCACGGTATTGGCACGGGCATTGCCCGGGCATTTTTAGCAATCCCGGGGCACGCGTTCTTTGGTGCTTTAATGGGTTATTATATAGGACGCGCGAAATTCAATAAAGCGAAAGAAAAAAACCTGCTTCTTAAAGGTGTAATCCTTGCCATTTTCTTGCACGGCCTCTATGATTTCCTCTTATTCACCCAAACAGTACTCGCCCTGTTAGTCATCGTACTCATAATTGTCCTGGGATTGGTTGTTCGAAAAAACCTGAAGAAAGCAGAACTGCAAAGCAAAAACCGGCTGAAGACCGAAGCGAAAGACAGACCCACGACAGAAGACAAACCCCTGGCAGAGACAAAATCAGAGACGGCAAAAAGCCCTCCAGCTGACACCGATACCACTAAGACACCTTCAGCAACCACTAACAAACCACAAAAACCCACTGCTTGATAACCACCCAACCCACCATTAAGCCATTTAGCTATTGCGAAATTGCTTAATTAACTAATTATGTAATCAGCAATTCCTAATAGTCTTTTCGTATTCGTTTGGTTGTCCTTTCCACAAGGTCCTCGCAACAATGCAAGAATTTACGCACTTCCTTGGGATATTTAATCCAGTATGCTGTCTTTTGCTGTTTTTTCTCATAACGAACAAGATTGGCTAATTTCAATTTTGCAAGGTGCTGACATGCAGTTGCTTTTGATCGATTTACACGACGAGCAATACCATCCAGATCCATTGGTCCTTCGTCCAAAAGCATTTTTACAATGGCGTATGAGATAGGATATCCGACTGTTCTACAAATGAGAGAACCACGATATTTTTTCTCTACCAGTTTCATATCAACACCATACACATAAATGAGCAATTGTCAACAAGCTAAGCTCAGCCCATTTCGCTATTAAGTAATTGCGAAATTAACGAATTGCCTAATTAACAAATCAATGATTTGAGCCGTGAAGTGTATTGACAAGTTGGATATGCTGAATACAATTAAACATGTTTAAGTTTAATAAAGCGTTATTAGGTGCGGTTATTGCTGGTATATTAGGTATTTTTTTCGCCACTGTTGGATTTTGGCGGACTTTGATGATCGTTTTTCTAATCGTACTTGGTTACCTTGTTGGCACCTATCTTGAAACCAGAAAAAAAGAAGAAGAATAAGCATTGATATAGTACAAAAAACAGTCATTAAGTGATTGAGTTATTCAGGGACTGAAAGACGTTTAGAGCGTTAATAGCGTTTCATTCGTTTCTTTGGTTTATTTAGGCGTTTAGGTATTTTGGATTTTAGGTGTTTGTGGCTTCCCATTACTCCGACACTCTGATATACCGTTACATATATTCACTGGGACGTCTTACGCCCGACTCCTTTTTGAATCCCAAGAGGGGATTGGAAGAGAGCACTACGTGCTGGAAAGGAGCTGATGCTGGAAGGGAGCACTGCGTGCTGGAACACAGACAGTTATTAAGTAATTAAGTTATTAGGTAATTGAGGGAATTGTAGTCGCCCGATTCATCGGGCAATGTCTGATAAATCAGACAACTACGGGGTTCTACGCCATACTCTCTACTCCTTACTCCCTACGCCCTACGCTCTTGGTTCTTGGAGCTTGGAACTTGGTTCTTGGTTACGGGTGAATCAACTCAATGTAATTGGTATCGGAATAAAAGTGACGATTAAAATGATTAAAGCTATGACAGCCAATAACTTTTCCTTTATTGTTAAAGGCGTAATACAGTCCTGAACATTTGGATCTCGTCTTGCCAGAAAGAACGCCAGCACAATCCAGACGATCCAGCCTTGCCAGAGTAGACACAAGCCTATAAGTATGGCAAGGATAGGAATGTACGTGTATTTGCGCTTTTTCAAGAGTAAGCTGTAAGAAATATGCCCACCATCAAGTTGTCCTACTGGAATAAGATTAATAGACGTTACTAAAAACCCGATCCAACCGGCAAGGGCGACTGGGTGAAGAAAAAGATCATAGCCACTTGGGATTTCAGGATGGAGGAGTCTTGCAAGTAAAGAAAATAACAATGAGTCACCAAGCCTGAAATGTCCCAAGCCTTCTGGCACAGGACCGATTTCAGATAATGCTATTCCAATTACTACCAAAGGTAATGCTACAACAAAACCGGCTATTGGACCAGCCACGCCGACACGGAGAAGCGTACGCCGTGACGGTACGATTGACTTCATGCGGATCACTGCCCCAAACGTACCGAAGAAGTGAAAAGGAGCAGGTATGAAGTAAGGTAAGCTCGTAATCATCCCAGCTTTTCTTGAAACAAAATAATGACCGAGCTCATGACAAGTCAATATCGCCATAATAGAAAGGGAAAACGGGATGCCGAGAAAAATGTCCGAAAGATTCTTGAATGGGTCCCCGCCCGCATTATATGCTCCCACAAAAATTGTTGAAAGCAAAGTCGCCATGAATAACACGATGTTCAACGAGTATTTTTGCTTGTTTTTTGCTTTCCTGAAAACACCGAATTTCACTACATGGTTCTTGCCTTCAGTATCAAACAACGGCGTATACTCAGTCGGCGCGAAATACTCCTTTATCTCAGTGATCGTTTTATCGATTGGAGAATAAAGCCTACCAGTAACCTTTGTAATAATCAGGCTACCAGTAACCTCTTCGATTATCATCTTCGACTTTAGGAACTCAAGTATCTCTTCCATTTATCTTTTCCTATTCCCAAACCTCTCAACTGTCTTTCCGAGCATCCTCACCCAAACCTATCTTCCATCCGTTTTTATATGCAGCAGCAAGAGAAGTATGTCAGACGGACTTATGCCCTGTATCCTTGAAGCCTGATCAAGGTTAACCGGCCTAACGTCATTGAGCTTTGATTTAGCCTCATTAGATAACCCTCTTATCGCTTGATAGTCAAAACTTGCAGGGATCCTGACATCTTCAAGTTCTTTTAGTCTTTCAATCAACTCTTCTTCTCTTTTGATATAGCCTTCATACTTTGTCTCTATTTCGACACGCCAACCAATAGTTTCGTTTAATTCGATATCTGCCATGCGGGCAATATCCTGGTAATGAATTCCTGGTCGCTTGAGTATCTGCGATAGACTCTGACCACCACGCTCTTGTGGTATTTCTTGTTCACCTTTATCTATAAGTACGGGGTTAGCAATATCAGGTTTCACAATAGTTGTCTGTAGTCTGTGCAGTACGCCATCGATATCTTTTCTCTGCTTCTGAAAAATACCATATTCCTCTTCCTTGACCAAACCGTACTTCACACCGTACGGCATAAGACGGTCAGCGACATTATCAATCCTCAATAAGAGCCGGTGCTCAGCTAATGAAGTAAACATTCTGTACGGTTCAAGGGTGTTTTTCGTAATCAAATCGTCAATAAGTACTCCGATATACGCTTCGTATCGATTGAGCACAAAAGGCTTCTCATCACGGAGTCTCAGCCCAGCATTGATACCAGCTACAATACCCTGGGCGGCTGCTTCTTCATAACCAGATGTACCGTTTATCTGTCCCGCACAGAAAAGCTTTTTGATCAATTTCGTCTCAAGAGTCGCGTAGAGTTGAATTGGATATACAAAATCATATTCGACTGCATACCCGGGTCTTGTTATCTCCACATTTTCCAAACCTTCAATCGCTCGGAGCATATCTAATTGCACGTCAGATGGCAATGATGTTGCTAAACCATTGAGATAAAACTCTCCTGAATTCCTACCCTCAGGCTCGATAAAAACCATATGTGAATCGCGGTCAGCAAATCGTACGATCTTTGTCTCAATCGAAGGACAGTATCGAGGACCCGTGCCAATGATCTTGCCAGAATACAATGGCGAGCGGTCAAGGTTCTTCCTGATTATTTCATGAGTCGCTTGATTAGTATGTGTGACATAACAAGGCAACTGATCTTTGATAACTCGCTCGGTGCGAAATGAAAATTTAAATGGCTTTTCATCGCCGTGGTGAACGCGCATGCCTGACGTATTGACAGTGTTTTTTGCAATGCGTGGTGATGTACCGGTCTTTAGTCGACCAAGATCCAAACCGAGGTTTTTCAAAGATCCACTCAATGACGATGCATTAGATTCTGCCAACCTCCCGCCGGGGAAATGTTCCATACCGATGTGCATCAGACCATTTAGAAAGGTTCCAGTGGTTACTATTACTGCACCGGCAAGATATTCATTACCAATACTCGTTCTCACACCGCGCACTGTATTCTCGTTAACGAGTATATCTGCCACTTCTTCCTGTTTTACTGCCAAGTTTTCAGTACTCTCTAAGACCTGACGCACGACCTCCTTGTAGTATCCGCGATCGTTTTGCGACCTGGGAGACCATACTGCCGGTCCTTTTGAACTATTGAGCATACGGAGTTGAATAGCAGTTTTATCAGCGAGCAAACCGATTTCACCACCCAACGCATCAATTTCCTTTACAAGATGGCCTTTTGCCAAACCCCCGATCGAAGGGTTACATGACATCTGTCCGATAGTATCGAGATTGAGCGTCAAAAGTAATACACTCAAACCCATACGAGCAGGTGCGAGAGACGCTTCAACCCCTGCATGCCCACCGCCGATAACAATGATGTCATATTTCGCTGTATGTGCCATGATACATGATAGTCGAAAAAGAACCGAAATCAATATAGTCGCTTAAGATTGTTGATCGGATGACTTACTCCCTACTCCCT
>JAUWLY010000211.1 GCA_030613445.1 Candidatus Stahliibacteriota bacterium
AAAAGGGTCGTGGTCATAGACATCGTGGCAGATATCGATATTCTGCGCGGCCAAACCTATATCGTATGTATCACAAGCCGAGCACATCGAAAACATGAAACCACCCTTTTCAATATAATCTTTTATGACCAATGCAACGGCAAGTTTCATTTTGGAAACTTTTGTAAAACCGAGTTTCTTTGCCAGCTCTTCATTTATCCTAACTTGTTCCTTGTACCAATCAGTATTTGCGTAGCTGCCGTAGAATTTACCGTACTGGCCAGTAAAATCTTCGTGGTGGAGATGGAGCCAGTCATATTGCATGAGCTTACCACGCAGCACATCTTCGTCCCATACTTGCTCATATGGGATATCTGCATACTCTAAGGCGAGTGTCACGGCATCATCCCAAGGTTCAAAATTGTCCGGGATATAAACAGCGATTCTTGGTGCTTTTTCAAGAAGGATAACATCCATATTGTTTTCCTCGATTGTCTGGTAGATTTCAAGTATGTTCCCAGGGAGAATGACTTCCCACACTACATTGTTCAAGGCGCAGTCTTTTTCAATCCTGGGCTCATAATCCATGAGGAAAGAACCGCCCTGGTAGTTTAACAACCATTCAACATTTATCCCCATTTCCAGGGCACGAAATGCAATGCCGTATGCTTTAAGATGATCAATTTGACCGACGTCCATAGGGATAAAGATCTTGTCAGCATGGATGAATGTTGGGATCAAAATCATCATATACAATGTCAACAAACGCCTTACGCTATACACTCTACGCCCTACGTTCTTTCACTCTTCGTTTTTCTTTATAATATTTAGTATCTCATCCGGGCTATCGGCATCTTTTAAAAGTCGCCGTACAACCTGCTTGCGCAATAACCTGGAAAGTTTAGCCAAAGCCATGATATACTCGCTTTTCTTATCGACTGGTGAGGCAATGAGAAAAATAAGATAGGACGGCTTGCCGTCAATTGCCGAAAACTCTACGCCTTCTTCAGATCGCGCAAAGGCGAGGACGAGATTCTTGACCGCATCAGTACGCGCATGCGGTATAGCAATACCATCCCCAATACCTGTAGATTCAAGGTTCTCGCGCTTAGCCAGGGCTTTCTGAAACTCCTCACCATCTTCGACGAATTCATTAGCAACCATATGAGCAACTAGTTCCTTCAGCACCGCGATCTTCTCCCTGGATTTTATCTTCATGATAATCGCTTCAGGCTTAAGGACCTCTGATATCTTCAAAACCATTACACCCCCTTATGGAATTTAAAATCGTAGATTCGAGATTGCAGATTCATACCAGATATCGTAAGCAATCAACAATCTAAAATCTGAAATCATAAATTTTAAAGTCCTATTACTGGAACCGTTGATGAGACAAACAGCTTTTTGGTCTCATCCTTTCGTTTCACTAACAGAGCATCGATGCTGTATGCATCGATATATTTCTTCACAATAGTCGTCGCAATACCATCCTCAAGATGAAGCGATGTCCAAACACCCGTTTTATCCGCTGCATCTTCAATCAAGTAGAGTGACTGCCATCCTTCATCTTCAATCTTTTTGCGCAATGTTTCGCTTTTCTTATGAGTCAAACGCGCAAGCCTAGATATCCTACTGGTCTCAATAATAAATAGCACAAAAAGCTTGCTCTTAAATCTCTTGCACAGCTGGATTGCTGACTCATCAATATGCTGGTCACTAGGGTCAGTTAAAACAAGAATCACTTTTTTGAATTTCATGCTGAAATACACAGCAACCACAGAGCGAATGCAGAAATCGCTGAACCAATAACTCCCGTGTAATCAGCGCTTTTCATGCTCTTCTTTTCGCCATCTCGTACCCTCTCCCACCCTCTTATAGTATATATCGCGACATATCAACATCGCTCACAATATCCTTCAATTTTGCATCTACATACTCATCGGTTATCTTTATTTGCTTCTCGCTAACGTTCGGCGCTGTGAAAAGTAGCTCTTCAAGGATTTTCGTCATTACCGTATGCAAACGACGGGCGCCAATATTCTCAGTCGATGTATTGACCTCTGATGCTATCAAAGCAATCTTTTCGACAGCACTGTCTGTAAATTCGAGGTTAATACCCTCAGTCGCCAATAATAGACTGTATTGTTTGATCAATGAATTCTCCGGCTCGACAAGTATTCTTTGGAAATCCTCGGTTGTCAATGCTGAAAGCTCTACCCGGATTGGAAATCGACCTTGCATCTCGGGGATTAGGTCTGACGGTTTCCTATTATGAAAAGCACCGGCAGCAATAAATAGGATATGGTTTGTCTTTATCATGCCGTGTTTAGTCATAACATTGGAACCTTCGACAATCGGCAAGAGATCCCGCTGTACTCCTTCTCTGGATACATCTGGGCCGTGTGTGGCAGTACCTCCGGTTATCTTATCGATTTCGTCGATAAAAACAATACCCGAATTTTCAGTACGCTGACGTGCCTCATTGATTACTTCGTCCATATCAACGAGCTTATCAGCTTCTTCGTTCTGGATATACTTGAGCGCTTCTTTGACCGACATCTTCCTCTTTTTTTTCTTCTTGGGTAAGTTCTTACCGAAAGCTTCTTCCAAGACTCCACTGAGATCACCGATACCAGCCTGGCTAAATATCTCAACAAAAGGCATCTGCTGACGGAAGATCTCCAATTCGATCATCCGGTCATCAAATTTCCCCGCACACAACAAATCGCTCATTTTCTCACGCGTGGAGCCCGGTACTGTGGTTTTTTCATCGGTAACCAATTCACTTTTCTTGACGGTCTGGGGAACTGGAAGAAGAATGTCGAGTATACGCTCCTCAGCAAACTGACGCGCTTTTTCCTGCACCAATTTCGTCTTTTCGTGGCGTACCATATTTACTGAAATCTCGACGAGGTCGCGGATCATTGATTCAACATCCTTACCTACGTAGCCGATTTCAGTAAACCGAGAGGCCTCAACTTTGATAAATGGAGCACAGGCTATACTGGCTAAACGACGTGCAATTTCGGTCTTTCCAACGCCAGTAGGACCGATTAAAATTATGTTGTTTGGATATATATCATCCTTGATCTTATCAGTAACCCTCTGCCTTCGCCAACGGTTACGTAGCGCTATAGCAACAGCCTTTTTTGCCTCCGACTGGCCAATGACATATTTATCGAGTTGGGCAACGATCTCACCAGGTGTGGCAAAAGCGTTGGACATCACGTTCCCTTTTAACGCTTTGTCCTCCATTGTTAAATTATATGAAACTATTGTGAATTGTCAAGGAAAATACTCAAGGGGTCAGAAAGAATATTTATCACTTTTTCGTTGTAATTTTTTAAATCTCTACTTAAGTCTTATGCAAAGATGCATTCGTGACTTGACAATATATCTAAATTAGGTAGTATTTTATATGAGGGGACTTATTATAAGTTCTTTGCTATTCTTACTTCAGCTGAGCAATGCACTTAGTCCAAACGATATGATGCATAACCCAAACAGTATCTTCTATGTTAACCCTTCGGCTGGTCAAGTAAAACTGAAAGTAAGACGGGATGCGATCACTGAAGTCTTGCTTGTTATGAATGACACGCGCTATCTAATGAAATCAGTATATCGCGATGCAAACTACGACTATCTCGCAGCAACCCTGAATGCATTTGACACTACGGCAACCTACCATTTCCTCATCAAACACGACGAGGATTCTTTGTTGTTGCCGGCAACCGGTGAATTTACATCTAACGTACCGTTATTCGTACCTCCAGCATGGGCGGTCGGAAAAATATACTATTCGATTTTTACCGATGGTTTTTATAATGCAGATAGTAGTAATGACCCCAAGAAAAGAAGGTCTTGGGGCAAAACGCCGAAAAACTGGGAGTCTTACGGTGGTGACCTCAAAGGTATCTTTAACAAGTTAGCCTATATTGATTCACTTACCGCAGATATCATCTTGCTGCAGCCGATTTTTTCAGCATCATCAAATCACAAATTCAATGCAAGTGATTTTGCGACGATCGATTCCTGTTTCGGAGACACTCTTGATCTAAAGAAGCTCATCGATCAGGTGCATGCAAAAAACATGAAGATTATCCTAGCGGTCCCCTTCAGTCACACCGGGGTTGATTTTCCGACCTTTGCAGACATTGAAAAGAACGGCGCAGCTTCAAAATACCTTGATTGGTACGTGGTCAATGCACCACCCATAAAAAAATCACCGCCTAACTACGAGTGTTGGCGCGCTGACTACCGTTTTCCAAAACTCAATCTGAACAACCCCCAGGTCATGAATTATCTGATCGGGTATTTGGGATACTGGAAGCGCTTTGGCCTCGATGGTTTTTATATCGGTGAAGATGAACATCTCAATGCAAGCTTCATACGGACCTTGCGTACGCATTTGAAAACGAGATATCCTGATCTGCTGCTCCTGGGTAGTGACATACGTCTTCTTAATGGTGACGCCTTTGATGGCAGTTCGAACAAAACACTGACCGATTTGATTGTCAAATACTTCGTGAAACAAAGCATACCTACCAGTGAATTCAATAGAAAACTCCAGCAGATCCTCCTGTTCAGCCCTTCCCAGAGCAATAGTGTAAACTTGATCAGTCTCTCAAACCATGACATGCGAGTTGTGCCTGATAAAGAACTTATGAAAAATCTCTATGCATTTATTTTCACCTGTGTAGGATCACCAGTTATTTTGTACGGCGAAGAAATAGCGATGTCTGATTATTCATCGCTCAATCTAGGCAGTTTTCCCTGGGATATTGTGGACCAGAACCGTATGTTTCTTGCAGAAATAAAAAAGCTCATCCGAATTCGTAAATCAAATCCAATAATATCGGGCAACACATTCTTCACTCTGTATGTCAATGACATCACAAAAGTCTATGCATACGACCGAGGTGGTCTTATCATCGTCCTCAATTCAGGAGATAAACAATCATTTGTTTCCCTGCCGGCATGGGACGGCACTTACACTGACCTGTTGAGTGGCGAGCAATTCACTGCCTTTTCACAGAGTCTTAAGCTCTTGATTGACACTAAATCATATCGAATACTGAAACGTGAGTTTTAGACTACACGCCCCTTTCACCCCAAAAGGTGATCAACCTGAGGCGATAGAGAACATAGTTAAAGGTATTAAAACGAATAAACGCTTCCAAACCCTGTTGGGCGTCACTGGCTCGGGTAAAACCTTCACAATTGCCAATGTTATCGACCACGTCCAGAAACCGACCCTTATCATTTCCCACAATAAGACACTTGCCGCACAGCTGTTCGGTGAGTTCAAACAGTTCTTTCGAGAAAATGCCGTTGAATACTTCATTTCGTATTACGATTATTACCAACCTGAAGCATATCTCCCAGAAACCGATCTATATATTGAGAAAGATGCATCAATAAATGAAGAGATAGAAAGACTCAGGCTGCGGGCAACTGCGGC
>JAUWLY010000078.1 GCA_030613445.1 Candidatus Stahliibacteriota bacterium
GTCTGTTGCTCGGAGCTATTGCTGTAGCAGTAGCCTTGGCTTTTGGTCTAGGAGGCCGAGAAATCGCTGCACGTGAGATAGAAGGATGGCTCCTGTCAGTGAAGTCCAAAAAGTCTCGAAAATGAGAGGACCGGGCATCTCCTCCATCATCTGATACGGTATTATAACACGGGCTTTACAGCTCACTGTATTCGCTCAAATGCTTGTGTTTTGTAAACCCCGAGGATGTTAAACTTTACATCATGAATTTTTTAAAAAAAATACTTAAAGGCGATAAACTTACTATTGCTCGTGTGATTAGTGATGTTGAAAATGAAAGTAATGCAAAGATATTAGAAAAAATTTTCCCGTATACTGGTAAGGCGTATCATATAGGAATTACAGGGCCGCCAGGCGCTGGCAAGTCTACACTTGTAAATGTAATTGCTAAAAGACTGCTTGAGAAAAATAATAAGATCGGTATCATTGCGGTTGATCCTACATCGCCATTTTCTGGCGGTGCATTACTTGGCGACCGTATTAGAATGACTGATTTAGCACTTAACAAGAATGTTTTCATAAGAAGCATGGCATCACGCGGCAGCCTTGGTGGTTTGGCGCGCAAAACAATCGATGCTGCTTTGGTGCTTGATGCTGCTGGAATGGATTATATCCTCATTGAGACTATTGGCGTGGGTCAGGTTGAGTTAGACATAGCTGAAGTCTGTGATACCACGGTCGTTATTCTGGTTCCTGAATCAGGTGACAGTGTCCAGGCAATGAAAGCGGGGTTATTGGAGATTGCTGACATTATCGTTGTCAATAAAGGCGATCGCGATGGGGTTGACCGATTACTTATGGAATTGAAATTCGCATTTGAATTGCGCGAACAGAAAGCAGGTTGGGATTTTCCAGTTCTCAAAACAACAGCGACCACGGAAGCCGGTATTGATACGCTTGTTTTTGAAATACAAAATCATCAGGAATATCTTAATAAGAGTGGTCGTCTTGAAAAGGAGCGGAAGGCGAAACTCATGAGGCGCATCAATGAACTAGTTGGAGACAAAATAAAATTGCATCTAAGAGAAAAAATCATTCAAAAAGAGGAACTCGAAAGGATCATTGATAAGGTCTACGAACGGAAGCTCAACCCCTATAATATTGCAGATAAGATCGCTAAGAAAATGATTAAGACAAGGAACTAGAGGGGGATATGAAGAAAGATATTTGGGACAAGAAGCTTAAGACCTGCAAGGAGCGAGATCACGACTTCACCACAGTCTCTGGGAGAGTAACGAAAACGTTATATACACCAGATAGCATTAGAGATTTTGATTATGACCGAGATCTGGGTTACCCGGGTGAATTTCCATATGTGCGCGGGGTCTACACGAACATGTATCGGGGTCGACTCTGGACAATGCGTCAATTCTCGGGCTTTGGTACACCAAAGGACACAAATAAGCGCTACAAGTACCTTCTGAACCACGGACAGACTGGGCTCTCTGTTGCCTTTGATTTTCCCACTTTGTACGGGCGTGATTCTGATGATTCACTTGCACGAGGTGAAGTGGGTAAGTGTGGGGTTGCGATTGACACGCTGAGAGACATGGAGATATTATTTCATGGCATACCACTCGACCAGATATCGACTTCAATGACGATTAACCCGCCTGCCGCAATGCTTCTGGCTATGTACATCGTAGTTGGTGAAAAACAGGGCGTGCCGATGAAGTTTTTAACCGGAACTATTCAAAATGATATGCTGAAAGAATACCAGGCTCAAAAGACATGGATATACCCTCCAGAACCATCGATGCGTATAATCACCGACATCATGGCATATTGCACCGAGCATGTCCCCAGATGGAATACGATTTCAATATCTGGTTATCACATAAGAGAAGCTGGTTCTACTGCGCTACAGGAGCTTGCTTTTACCCTGAAGAATGGTTTTACTTATGTTGAGTATGGTATTAAAGCAGGTCTATCAGTCGACAAGTTTTCCCCAAGGCTCTCCTTTTTCTTCAACTCACACCTTGATTTCTTTGAGGAGATTGCTAAATACCGCGCAGCGCGGCGGATTTGGGCACGCCTTATGCAGGATAAGTATAATGCTCAAAGCCCTCGGTCATATTTGATGAGGTTTCACACACAGACCGCTGGTTGCACATTGACTGCTCAACAACCACAGAATAATATCATGCGTACTGCTTTCCAGGCACTCGCGGCAGTACTCGGAGGAACCCAATCACTCCACACTAACTCTATGGATGAAACCTATGCCCTGCCAACTGAAAACGCGGTCAAGATCGCTTTGCGAACTCAGCAATTGATAGCTTATGAAACAGGTGTTGCCAATACTATCGACCCAATCGGTGGTTCATATTACGTTGAGGCTTTAACTAATGAACTTGAGCAAGGGGTTTACAAGTACTTTGCTGCGATAGATAAAATGGGTGGTGTGGTTAAGGCAATTGATAAGGGCTTTTTTCAACGCGAAATATCGAGAAGTGCATATCAATACCAGAAGAGTCTGGAGAAGAAAGAGAAATACCATGTAGGAGTAAACATATTCGAAGAAGAGGGTAAAGCAGAAATGGAGCTTTTGAGAATTCCAAAACAAGTTGAACGTGATCAGGTGAAGGCACTTAAAGGCATCAAACGAGAACGCAATAATAAGAAAGTGAAAGAAGCGCTCAGGGGATTGCACAAAGCCGCAGCTGATGGGTCTAACCTGATGCCCAAAATTCTGGATTGCGTACGCGCTTATGCCACGCTTGGTGAGATGTGTGCTTCCTTGAAAGAAGAATTCGGCGAATATCATGAACCGATCATTTTCTGAGAAAATGAAAGATTCAGACAGATGGAAGCGGATGCACACGGAATTAATATCAAATCGAATCCGTCTGCATCTTAATTTGTCGATAGGCAAATCCGTTTTCATCTATTTTTCCGGAGGAAAAAGGAGGTTTAATGGATAGAAAAATTCGGGTTCTGGTTGGGAAACCTGGTCTTGATGGACATGACCGTGGTGCTAAGGTCGTTGCTGCTGCCTTGCGCGACGCAGGCATGGAAGTTATCTATACTGGTCTTCACCAGACTTGCGAGAGTATAGTCGAAGCTGCCATACAAGAAGATGTTCACATAATCGGCTTATCCATATTATCTGGTGCTCATATGACGATCTTCCCCAAAGTGCTGTCTTTGCTTGAGAAGAAACAAGCAAAGGCTATTATCGTTATCGGCGGTGGGATAATCCCTCGTGAAGACATGAAGAAACTCGAGAAAAAAGGTGTGAAGAAGTTATTTGGTCCAGGTACACCAACGACCGAGATTGTTCACTGGATCAGAGAGAATGTAGGGGCGAGATCTGGGAAAACAAGACCGCGCAAATCAAAGAAAACGAGAAGCGCTAAGAAAAGATAGAAGTTACGAAGTTGGGAAGTTACGAAGTTATGAGGATAAGAACCAAAAAGAAGTTATGAGAACAGAAAAGGATTGAAGTTACGAAGATTGGGTGATGGGAAAACAAGGGAGAGACGTTAAATAGGATTGTCTATGAATTCGAAATCAGTAAGACTGGGACAATTCGAACTGTCGATCGTATCAGATGGCAAATTCTGGCTTGATGGCGGTGCGATGTTTGGTGTTGTTCCTAAGGTTATGTGGGACAAACTCAATCCGGCTGACGGCCTGAATAGAATTGAACTCGGGTTGAATTGTCTATTGATTCAAACGCCTGATAACAAGATTCTTGTCGATACGGGTATCGGTGAGAAGCTCAATGAGAGGTTTAAAGATATCTACCGTGTGGAACGGGATTTTAGTCTTATTGAAATCTTGCACAGACGAGGTATTGAACCTGAGGATATCGATAAAGTGATAAACACCCACCTCCATTTTGATCATTGTGGTGGCAATACTGTGAAAAAGGGGGGTAAGTCAGTACCGACTTTTCCTAATGCTCAGTATATTATTCAAAAGCAAGAATGGTATGATGCAACACATCCTAATGAAAGAACCAAGGCAAGTTACTTAAGAGAGAATTTTGTTCCCTTAGAGGAAAATGCTCAGCTTTTATTGGTTGATGGTGAACATGAAGTAAGTAAGGGTGTCAAAGTGATCGTCACCAATGGTCACACGCAAGGTCATCAGTCAGTCTTGATTGAATCGGATGGCAGCAAGGCAATATATTTTGGTGATCTTATACCTACAACATCACACATTAGGATTTCTTATATAATGGGTTATGATCTGTATCCACTCGACATTATTAAGAAGAAAAAGGATATTTTGCAAACGGCACTAAACGAACACTGGCTATTGATATTTGAACACGATCCTGAAAGACCATTTGCTTACATAGTTGAAGAAAATGGAAAAGCTATTTTGCAGTCGTTGCATAACGAAATATAAAAATTTGCCGGATAAATCCGACGACTATAATTGAATAATGATTGTAGTTGTGCGATTTATCGCATACAAGGTCAGTAATTAGAAATTATTTTTGTGACATAATTTATTGTTTTGTGTTTTAAATTCAAGATGTAAAATGGAGGAAACGAAATGAAGACGGAGGATAAACTAAAGCGGCTTGAAGAACTGAACGAACAAGCGCAGCTTGGCGGTGGCGAGAAAAGAATAAAAGCACAGCATGATAAAGGCAGGTTGACCGCGCGCGAACGAATTGATCTGCTGATGGATAAAGGCTCATTTCGTGAGACCGACCGATTTGTCACCCATCGATGCAGTGACTATGACATGGAGAAGAACAAAATATTGGGTGATGGTGTGGTCACTGGCTACGGTAGGATAAACGGGCGACCAGTATGCATTTTCGCTGAAGACTTTACAGTATTTGGTGGTTCTCTTTCCAAAGCATATGCTGAGAAAGTCTGCAAGTTGCAGGATTTAGCACTCAAAATGGGATGTCCAGTAATCGGTCTTAAAGATTCAGGTGGGGCAAGGATACAGGAGGGGGTTGATAGCCTTGCTGGTTACACTGACGTTTTCCTGAGGAATGTTCTTTCCGCGGGAGTCGTGCCCCAAATATCAGCGGTTATGGGTCCGTGCGCAGGTGGAGCAGTTTATTCGCCGGCGATGACTGATTTTGTTATTATGGTCCAGGGTTCTTTCATGTTCTTGACTGGTCCTGATGTTGTTAAGGCAGCAACCCATGAAGACGTCACTTTTGAAGAGTTGGGTGGTGCGATGGTCCATAATGAGAAATCTGGCGTTGCTCATTTCGCTGTCGAATCAGAGATTGAATGCATGGATCTCATCAAGAATCTACTGTCGTTCATGCCCCAGAATAATTTTGAAGATCCGGTTAAGATTGAAACGACTGATGATATCAATCGGATGGATGAAAAGTTAGATGTAATAATCCCGGATAGTACTAATATCCCTTATGATATGCATGCTGTGCTAAAGTTGGTCGTTGACAACGGCGACTTTTTGGAAGTCCACGAACACTTTGCCAAGAACCTTATTGTTGGTTTTGCACGCTTCAATGGTCGGGCAGTTGGTATTGTGGCCAATCAGCCAGCTGTGCTGGCTGGCGTTTTGGATAATGAATCAGCCATGAAGGGTGCAAGGTTTGTGCGCTTCTGTGATTGTTTCAATATTCCAATTGTTACGTTTGTTGATGTTCCAGGATTTTTACCCGGGACTGCTCAGGAGTGGGGTGGTGTCATCAAGAATGGCGCGAAACTTCTTTACGCTTTTTGTGAGTCGACCGTACCGCGAATAACTGTGATCACACGCAAGGCATATGGCGGTGCTTACTGTGTAATGAGTTCGAAACACACGCGGGCAGATGTTAATCTTGCATGGCCCAGCGCAGAGATAGCAGTAATGGGTCCTAGCGGTGCAGTGAAGATACTTTATCGTAAGGAAATCAAAGAGGCTAAGGACCCCAAGACCTTGGAAAAACAATTGATCGATGAATATACTGAGAAATTCGCCAATCCTTTCGTGACTGCGAGCAAAGGATACATTGATGCAGTAATCAAACCTTCAACGACAAGACCCAGGATCATTGAAGCTCTGGAACTCATTGAGAACAAACGCGATACTAATCCACCAAGAAAACACGGGAATATACCATTGTGATACAAGAACCAAGAACCAAATTCCAAATACCAAATGACTTCACCCCGTTAGATATGAATTTAGTTTTTCTTTTCAAGTATTTATGATGTGGTAAGGATGAGTTGGTGCGTTTAACTTTTAATGATTGTTTTATCTAACGGGGCAGGCAAATTCCAAAGATCCAAATTCCAAACCGAAGTGATTCAAGGATTCAGACAAATGATGGAAATACAGAGGGATATTTTATCTGTATGAATCCGCACCAATCTGTTTGCATCAATTTTTGCGGAGCAAAAAATGTTTAAAAAAATATTAGTCGCTAATCGTGGTGAAATTGCAGTGCGGGTTTTGCGCGCTTGTCGTGAAATGGGTATTACTTCGGCAACTGTTTATTCAGATGTAGACCAAAGCGCACTCCACACGCGTTATGCCGATGAAGTATATCATATTGGTCAAGCGCCGGCTACTGAAAGTTATTTAAGGATTGATAAAATAATTGAGGTTGCCAAACGTGCAAAGGTGGAGGCAATTCATCCAGGCTATGGATTTCTTGCTGAGAACACAGATTTTGCTGAAGCCTGTGAAGCATCAGGTATTGTATTCATTGGCCCAACGTCAAAAGCAATAAGTCTATTGGGTGATAAGATCATTTCAAAGAAGACGATGAGCGACGTGGGGATACCAGTTATTCCAGGTAGTGGCGGTGCCGTGGCTGATGAATCAGAAGCGCAGACCATGGCTAAACAGATAGGTTTTCCTGTACTTATAAAAGCAGCGGGTGGTGGTGGCGGAAAGGGGATGCGTGTTGTAAGGGAGATGAAGGAGTTGACCAGCGCCTTGAAACAGGCTATTAGCGAAGCGCAGTCTGCATTTGGTAACCCAACCGTATTTATTGAGAAGTTCCTTGAAGCACCCCGTCACATTGAATTTCAGATCCTTGCAGATAATCACGGCAATGTCATACATCTTTTTGAGAGAGAATGCTCAGTCCAGCGACGACACCAGAAATTGATCGAGGAATCGCCGTCTGCGATCATGACCCCGGATTTGCGTGCCAAGATGGGGCAGGCAGCAGTTCAGGCGGTAAAGATAGCAAAATACACGAACGCCGGTACGGTTGAGTTCATGGTTGACAAGAAGAGGAACTTCTATTTTCTTGAAATGAATACCCGGTTACAGGTGGAACACCCAGTTACTGAGTTAATTACTGGTATTGATATTGTTAAGGAGCAGTTCAAGATTGCGGCTGGGCAACGACTGTCAATGAAACAAGAAGAAATAAAGATGAACGGTGCAGCCATTGAATGTCGTATTTCTGCTGAAGATCCGCAAAACAATTTTGCGCCGTCGACTGGTAGGATTGTAGAGATCGTCGAACCTGGCGGTCCGGGTATTAGAATTGACAGCGGTGTTTATCAAGGTTTTGAAGTACCGATATACTATGATCCTTTGATCGCGAAGCTTCTTGTTTGGGCATCATCAAGGGATCAAGCTATCAAAAGAGTGAAGCGAGCCCTTAAAGAGTACTCGATAAGAGGGATTAAGACCTCAATACCTTTCCATATTTTGGTAATGAATACCCCTGAATTCGTGAAGGGTGAATACGACACTACATTTATTGACAAAGTTCTTGGAAAAGTTGAATATAAAAAACACTACTATGAAATTGCTGCAATCTCATCAGCTATTGGGCAGATTTTAAAGGAAAAACGAGCAGCAGTTTCAGCGGTAAAAAAGGAACCTGGTATCAATCCCTGGAAACTATCGAGCCGCCTCAAAATGATGAGGAAGTGAGGGGAAATGCCAAATAACAAATTACAAATGATAAATAAATTCTCCCGCTATGCGGGATCCACGATTTACCTATACTATATAATCAACAATGATAAATCGGGACAAGTTCCAAATACGTTTTATCTCAGCTCGTGGCTTTTGACTTTTGATTCTTGCCTCTTGGATTTTGGTGCTTGGGATTTGAGATTTTAGGCATTATGGCTTATATAGCTAAAATAGATAATAAAGAATTTAAGGTAGATCTAAAACAAGAAGGCAAGGGTTTCAAGGTCTACTTAGATGGTAAACCCTGGGTAGTTACCGTAGCCAGTGATAAAGGTTCACGCTTGACCTTGATAATTGATGACAAGCCGTTTGATGTTATTTTGGAGGCTGACGACCATATTTTCGTGGGAGGTGAATCATACAACGTGGAGATATTTGATGAACAAGTAGGAAGACTCATGAAGGCAAGCGCGGGCAGATCAGAAAAGCGGGAATTGGCAGTGGAAGCAGCGATGCCAGGTTTGATTATCGAGGTGACTGTCAAAGAAGGTGACAAAGTTACCGGGGGGCAAGATTTGCTCATAATCGAAGCTATGAAAATGCAAAACCAGATACAAACGCCAAGAGATGGCGTTGTCAAAACGATACAAGTGAAAAAAGGCCAGACCGTAAACAGTGGAGATATACTGATCATAATAGAATGAAAATGGAGGATCGCTTCGCTCGCAGGACCGTCCCACCCATCGATGATGGCCGAGGACTCGCAGGAGACGCAGGATTGTTCGCTAACGGCGGACTTGCAAAAAATTACCTATTACAAGTACTATTAAACATAACTCGCTATTTATCACTGTGTCCGTTCCTTTGGTCTGATTTGACAGTACGAGCCGGAGGCGATACTGCGAGTTCTGTTAGCAACGATACTGCGAATTCCGACTTCAGTAGGAATGATACTGCGAGTGTAACGATACTGCGATAAATATGCTTTTCACTCCTGACAATATAAAAAATCTGCACTACAAAGACGATCTGAGTGATCCTGGAGAGTTTCCGTTTACACGCGGCGTATATCCAAGTATGTATGCGGGTCGGCTTTGGACTATGCGGCAGTACGCGGGTTATGCGACCGCTGAAGAATCGAATCATCGCTACCGTTATTTACTGAAACAGGGGCAGACAGGTCTTTCTGTTGCATTTGATTTACCAACCCAGATGGGTTATGACTCAGATCATAGACTTGCCGCTGGTGAGGTGGGCAAGACCGGTGTTGCCATTGATACTCTCGAGGATATGGCGATACTGTTTAAGGAGATACCGCTTGATAGGGTGAGTACGTCGATGACGATCAATGCTACCGCGGCAATTCTTTTGGCAATGTATATCGCAGTTGCCGAAAAGCAGGGCGTGCCAATAGAGAGATTATCTGGTACTGTTCAGAATGATATCCTTAAGGAGTATATTGCGCGCGGTACATACATATATCCACCTGCAGCATCGATAAAGATTACAGTCGATATCATGAAATATTGCAGTAAGTCCCTGCCCAAGTGGAATACGATTTCAGTATCTGGTTATCACATAAGAGAAGCTGGTGCGACAGCAGTACAAGAGCTTGCTTTCACACTCGCAAATGGAATGACTTATGTGCAGTATGCAATTGAACGGGGTGGACTTGATGTGGATTTATTTGCGCCCCGTATTTCATTTTTCTTTAATGCACACAATAATTTCTTTGAAGAAATTGCCAAGTTTAGAGCTGCCAGGAGGATCTGGGCGCGTGCTATGAAAGAGCGATTCAACGCAAAGAACCCGAAGTCGTGGATGCTTCGTTTCCACACTCAGACTGCCGGTTCAACATTGACTGCCCAGGAACCTGATAATAATGCGATACGTGTTGCATTACAGGCACTCGCTGCAGTTCTGGGCGGGACCCAGAGTCTCCATACAAATTCGCGCGATGAAGCCTTGACACTGCCCACCGAAGAATCAGTGAAATTGGCATTACGTACTCAACAGATGATCGCTTATGAAAGTAATATCCCTGAAGTTATCGATCCGCTGGCTGGGTCCTACTATGTTGAATCGTTGACTAACAGATTAGAGGAGCACGTGAACGACTATCTGGATAAGATTGACTCAATGGGTGGTGCTCTGGCAGCTATTGAAAACGGATATTTTCAGGAAGAAATCCACCGCAGTGCGTATGAGTATCAAAAAGCC
>JAUWLY010000104.1 GCA_030613445.1 Candidatus Stahliibacteriota bacterium
TGCCTCTCTCAAAGGTCACTAATACTGGAACCACTCCGTCTTTGTCTTTGATAAGCTCCCTGGTTAGATCTTTCAAATCTTCAATGCTCTTCACCACCGAATTACCGACTGATACAATGATAGCATTATAGGTAATCGCCGGCTTTGCCTCGCCACACGGACCACCAGGACGAACTGAGGTCACGAGCACTCCATCCTGATTATCACGCTTCATTTCTTTAGCGGCAAGCAAGGAAATATTGCGCACAGTAATACCCCATTGTTTGAGTTCAACTGTCTTGGGACGGAGATATTCACGCTTCTGGGGTGCTATATATAAGGATATTTCCCGGTTATCGCGTATGATCACGATCAGTACTTTCTGACCAATGGTCTGCTCATTCACGACTTTATTGAACAGTGGCAGCTATTCATTAAACAGCACAGTCACATCATAAACTGCCAATTTCACGATAATATCACCCGCTAAAATCCCCGCTTTGTCAGCTGGAGAACCCTTGATCACCCCGCTGACCAGAGCACCGGTTTTGCCCCGGTATGATTTGAGCAAAGGTTGAACCTCAAAACCAAACCAGGAACGGATTATTTCCCCCTGATTTATCAGTTCGAGAGAAACCTTCTTGGCCAGGTTACCAGGAATCGCACCGGCAATCCCAAAACTGATTTCATTTATGCCGACGATCTCGCCATTGAGATTAACTAATGGACCGCCAGAATTACCGGGGTAAATCGCCGCATCATGCCCTATCCAGCGCACGACTGACCCTACATCCTCACCTTCCAAAGTGAACTTGAATGGCATAAAGACATCGGGTATCACCATTTCAGTATTACTGACAATACCCATGGTCACTGACTGGGATAATGCCAAAGGACTACCCATTACAAGAATTCGGTCACCGACCTGCAAATTGTCAGAATTCCCAAATTCGACAAAGGGATATTTTTGTTTGATGGGATTCCGCAACTTAATTACTGAAATATCAGAAACTGGATCAGTACCTATCAAATCAGCTTCTACTTCTTCTTTATTCGACAATGTGCATACCAGGCGTTTGGCTCGACCAGCAACATGATGATTCGTAACCACGTGCCCTTCCGCTGTGATTATCACACCGCTGCCCGATGATTCCTCCTTCACTTCCCTGCCTTGATTGTCCCATACTGAAACAACGTGTATTCTGATCAGTGCTGGTTTGACCCTGGCAATAGCATTGTCGATTGCTTGTTGAATATCCCCAGCATCTTCGCTAAGAGCTTGCCCATGAGCAACGGAGAGTGATAAGAATATACTCAGTATTGTCACACATAAAATTTCCTTATATTTCATTCCTTTCTCCTTTTCTTTTTTCTGCAATCTGTTATGAGTATAGCGAAATATAGCAATAATGTCAATCGGGGATGAATATTGTATCGGTGTAATGGAGTGACGGAGTATCGGAGAAAAAAAGAAAAAATATCGAGTTATTTGGGATTTGCCCTGAACTTGATTCAGGGTTGGAGCTTGGTTCCTTGTAGTCGCCCGATTCATCGGGCAGTTACTAAGTGATTGAGTTATTGGAACCTTTGAATCCCAAGGGGATTGGAAGAGAGCACTGCGTGCTGGAAAGGAGCTGACGCTGGAAGTTAGCACTGCGTGCTGGAACAGTTTTAATTCCCTTCATTTCAAATTATTCCATTCGAAGAATCCATTCCATCCCGAGCAAGTCGAGGGATCATTTCCATACGAAGTATCACTTCCATGCTTAGCATCATTCAGTAATTGAGTCATTCTCTGGCTTGCTGTAGTCCTGAGTTATATGTCGAAGGGACCAGGGAATCCAGTTTCTTCCCGACGTTTCTTTTCCCGCTCGTAAGAGCCATCACGAATTTTACCTTAATCTGTGATTCAGCCATAAAATTCAGTGTCCCGAGCCTGTCGAGAGGAACCGTTCACGCTAGTGAACCATAACCGTTGCGAACCTGTCTCGAGCTTTGTCGAGAGAGCGACCAGTCCCGCACGCAGTGCCATTTCCTTCCTATCTTCACAGCTTCATTCATTAATCCTCTTCCATGCTTAGCATCATATCTCCCTACGCCACCGGACAATAAAAAGAATCCCTCTCCCTTGAGGGAGAGGATTAAGGTGAGGGTGCAAAAACAGCCTGGCTCTTCATATTGACATTACGGCCCAAACGACTAAAATAGCCTATGAAAAATATCGCAGTATTAGCCTCGGGCAGGGGCACAAATCTCAAGGCAATCATAGAAAACATTGAAAACGGCACGCTCAAGGCAAACCTTGCGTGCGTAATCAGTGACCAAGAAGACGCCAAAGCTTTACAGCGAGCGCGCGAGCACAATGTTGAGGCGCTTTATATTCCACCTGGACCTAAAAAAACCTGGCTGGTCCCTGAAGTTGAAGCACAGTACATAAAAGCATTGAATGACCGAGATGTCTATCTTGTTTGTCTTGCCGGATTCATGCGGATTATAAAAAAGCAGTTTCTCGATGCATTTCCCTATAGGATACTAAACATTCATCCTGCCTTATTGCCTTCGTTTCCAGGACTGAATGTTCAGAAAAAAGCACTTGAATATGGTGTGAAATTCTCAGGAGCAACAGTTCATTTTGTGAATGAAGTGGTTGATGGTGGAGAGATATTAACGCAGGCAGCAGTGCCCATACTTGATGATGATACACCTGAAAAACTTGCTGAGCGGATTTTAAAGGAAGAGTGGCGTATCTATACCGTAGCAATAAACCTCGTCCTCTCTGGCAAATATAAGATCGAGGGAAGAAGAGTAATAAAGACAGAATAGAAAGGATAGATGCTAGATTCTGGATACTTGATTCTAGTGAAGAAACCAATATCGTAAGATCAAGTATCTAGTATCTGGATGCCTGGGAGGTATCCCCAATACTTCCTCTCCCTTGAGGGAGAGGATTAAGGTGAGGGTGTAAAAAGAAACAGTGAATAGATGCTAGATTCTGGCTACTGGATTCTAGTGAAAAAACTAATATCCAACATCAAGTATCTAGTATCTGGGTGTATGGGGGGTGTCCCCTCCTTAATGTAACAAAATTCTACTTTTGGATATGCAGCGTTATACCTTTCGGGGTTAAAGCGATTCTTGATATGCAAGTTCACATGTGATTTGACGACCCTGGGGGGATTTGAGGTCTCCGTTTGGTTTTTGTTGTTCTATCAAAAAGCAAATGGAGAGAAGGGGGGTGTCCCCCCTTCGGGCGGTTAGCTCAGTTGGTTAGAGCGTCGGTCTCACATGCCGAAGGTCATGCGTTCAAGTCGCATACCGCCCATTGTTTCTCAATGCTTTGCGGGGCACCCCTGTTTTTCGCAGAGGCTCTTGTGCCAAATCTGTGCCAACTTCCAACCTCTTCACTGCTTCCCTAAGAGGAGCATCCATAACTAGAGATGTGTTAAGGATAAAGTGCAATGGAGTGGCGTAAACAATAAAAAAAACTGCCCATTGAATGTTGATATACTAATGATAAACTTATTTACTATTGTAATGAAAATAGTAAGACGAGTCTATTACTGAGAATGCTGTGGATTCGGTCCTGACCCCGCCTCCATCATATCGATGGGGCTTGTGGAAAAGTGGGTCCTTGAGAAAAAGGTACAAATTTCGGATGACGGGGCTGAAATGAGCGTTGAATATTGGAGTAAAACACTATTAGGTAAATTAAAAGAGGTGATTAAGATGAAAAGACTACTCATCGCACTCGTGGTGTGCATTATGTTGTCCGCAACATTCGGCTGGGCAAAATGGCACGGTTGGGTCAAGCACACTAACGGCGAACACGCTGCTAAATACACGCTGGTGACAGCCAAACACGACAATCCAGACTCCTCTGTAGTAGTCAGTTATACGGGCGATGGCTATACCTTAAGTCAAACTAGCGGTGGCATGGAACCCGGCCGATACTATAACTTGGTATGGGCTAGGGATGATGGACATCGTGGTTGGGTTGGAGGCGGCACATATTCTCCCTCTCCTTGGGTTGAAAAGAACATTACCCTTGATGATAGCGCTTGGCCTGAAGAATAGGAAAACACATGAGCTGGGGTGGTTCACTCCACCCCAGCCATACCTCTCTGTATCGTCAATAGGGCAACATATGTATTGCTATCAGAAAATTCAATCTGCCCTCCTCTGCAAGGGAACAATACCAGCAACGTATGATATAAGTAGACAGTTGGATGCATAAATTGTATTGCAGCTTAAAAATCTCCGTAGCGTCATGGACTAATACTTCTTGGTATGATCGCATTTGTAGTATGATGAAGGAGAAAAATTGTCCTTCAAGTTACAGAAATTACAAAGGGTGATTGATGTTCAATGGTCCCCGGATCAGAACGGGCACTGGCTATACCTTAAGTCAAGCTGGTGGCATGGTCCCCGGCTGATAATATACCTTGGTATGGGCTACGGATGATGGGCATCGTGGTTGGGTTGGTAGCGGCACATATCAAAACTCTCCTTGGGTTGAAAAGAACATTACCCTTAATGATACCTTTCCGAATCCATACAAATAAGGAAATGATGGAGCGCCAGGACAGGGGTGATCCCTGTCCTGATTATCGATATGGTATTGCTGATAATTCTCCTAACGTTCAATAACCGCAATCAGATTAATCACAATGTGATTCCTGATTTTTGTGTATCGGGCGATTACTTTGACGTAAAAAAAGTCGACAGTCTAGTCTACTTTGTGACTGGCAGAGGATTTGAAATACATGCATTGCGTAGTAATGGCATTAAGCTCTTGTCGAAAATTCCCACCGACGGTTTGGCATACGGTCTCGATGTTTCGGGAAACTACGCGGCTATAGCTGATTATTATAATGGGCTTTGTCTTATCGACATTTCAGATCCACTCTTGCCCCATCAGGCAAGTCACACAAAAACCAGTGGCAACTCATCTGATGTTGTAATCCAAGGGGATTATGCGTATGTAGCCGATGGCTTGAACGGATTTGTCATTTTCGACATATCAAATCCCTCTTTGCCCAAGTTGACTGGTCATTGTGCAGTAAAAGGCGATGCATTTAGCGTTACCATCAAAGATACTATTGCGTACGTGGGATCATTCAATAGTTCGTTGAAAATCATTAATGTCGCGGATCCTTATCAACCTTTTGTCATTGGTGAATTCCCCCAGTCTCCAAACGCATGTGGACGGGACATTTTAGTTGACGACACGCTCGCTTATGTCAACTGTTACCTTTCGCGTAATGGCAAGGATATTCGCTTTGCCGTCATTAATGTCAAAGATCCGGCTAATCCGGTTTTTATAGGCGGATTGGTGCTGCCGCCAACCAACAGGGGCATTGAAAAAATCGGCGATCATGTCTTTGTCAATGCCCAGGCTGAAGGTACCTATATGATTAATGTCCAAGATCCCACAAGAGCTTTGGTTGTGAGTAAGTATGATGAGACTACTTGGTTTGGGTATGGTTATGAAATTATCGATGACCATTTCTTGTTAGTACCGCAATCTTCTTATGGTTTTTCAGTTGTCGACGTCGGTAAACCCGGTGCACCTTTGACTTGGTACCACCACAAGAATATAACATGGAAATATTTGACTCTTGACGATAAGCATAATTATCTGTACATCATTGGGCACACTGCAAATAAATATTATTTTGAAAATTCAATCTTGAAAATTGTTGATATTGGTAATCACGAGAACCCAGTTGTTTGTGGCGAATTTACCTTTGCTGGTAGAGGCTGTCTGTATGAAGGTTCCATTGATTACCCCCATCTAGCTATCACTGTTTATCGAGGCCACCCGAGTAATGAATCATTGTACACAGCACTTCTCAATATATCCAACCCACAGAATCCTAAGTTAGTAAATTTGGCAAAGGGAGGTGGAGTTATTGAATTACAGTATCCTTATTTATACTGCTTGGAAGGTGCAGTATTAAAAATAGCTGATTTACATGATTCTCTTTTATGGATCGATTCCCTCGTATTAGCCAACGAAGGTTATGATTTTGTAATAAAAGATACCGTTGTCTATGCTACAGTTAAAGACTCATTGGTGCTCTATGGACTCCATTCACAAAAACATCTTGGTGCTTGCTACCATGGTAAACCATATGCTGTGAATATCTCACTGAATTTCCCTTATCTTGCAGTAGCATACACACCAAATCCTGGAAGCACCTATGGTGTTCTCATATTTAAAGTCAGCGATCCATGTTTGCCAGTTTTGATGTTTGATACCCTTGTACAAGAAACAGCAATTGATCCAATGACGATATGCATCGTTGGATGCCTGCTCACGGACTCTCTTTTGTTTCTCGGACGGGGTCATTGTGGTTTTGATATATGGCAACTTGAGCAGAATACAATTCAGCGTGTACTCACGCAGGAAACTCCACACATGGCTACCCATGGTTATCCAATGGGCAATTCAAACATTTACGTCAAAGACAAGACCATTTACGTTCTTGATTATGGCAGCCTTGAGACGTACACGATGATAAATCAATGAGGTGATATGCTCAAAAACCGTGAAAGTCTGCTCAGTTTATTGTCGCATTTACCGTGTACAGGCAGTGTTTTAGCTGGAATTGTCCGCTCGGTTTCAAACGCGTATTTTCTGTTTTCGAGGAAGGAATGTGGCCGCTTGACATCATTTTTACCGTCTGTATAATATAATAATGTAAAGGAGGATTCTATGGATGTCAAAGCAAGAAACCTGTATCATATGTTCCACATATTCATCTTTATCGCCACGGCGTTGACTCAATTGTATGCCCAAACGCCGGATACGCTATGGACAAAAACCTATGGCGGAAATAATTATGATAGCGGTGAATCGGTGCAGCAGACATTTGATGGGGGCTACATTATTGCCGGGTTTACCCGTTCCTTCGGTGCCGGTTCTGCCGACGTATATCTCATCAAAACCGACGAAAATGGCGATACGCTCTGGACAAAAACCTATGGCGGCACCGGGTCTGATGCTGGCACGTCGGTCCAACAGACACTGGACAGCGGTTACATTGTTGTTGGTGGAGCTGATCTCACGCCTACCACCGGCATGCTTTATTTGCTTAAAACAGATCATTTTGGAGACACTGTCTGGACAGAAAAATTCGGTGGCGGCGGCAAAGAGGAGGGTTACTCAGTTCAGCAAACTATTGATGGGGGCTACGTGGCTGCCGGCTACACGTTGACATTCGGTCCCGGTTACTCTGCTTTTTATCTTGTAAAAACAGATCTCTTGGGTAATTTGCTCTGGACAAAGACGTATGGCGGGGACGACTGGGACTTTGGTTTTTCAGTGCAGCAAACCACGGACAGCGGCTACATTATGTGCGGTTTTACCACTTCATTTGGTGCCGGAGGTCAAGACGTCTATTTGGTGAAAACAGATGCTCAGGGTGATACCATATGGACAAAAACCTATGGCGACACCGGTGATGACTGTGGATATGCAGCTATGCAGATAGCTGACGGCGGTTATGCCATGACCGGCTATACGGCTTATGGTGCAGGTGGTGGCGACGTTTGTCTCATTAAAACGAATGCACAGGGCGAATTACAATGGATAAAGGCATATGGTGGGACAGATCATGATTGGGGCTATTCACTCTATGAAACTGCTGATGGCGGATATATTATTGCAGGAGGGACCCGTTCGTTTGGTTCGGGTGACGACGATGCCTATATTCTTAAAACCGATGAAAATGGAGATTCGCTCTGGACACGAATTTACGGAGGTACCGCATACGACTGGTTTGAATCAGTTCAACAGCTGACCGATTTTGGATACATTATCGTCGGCACAACCCAATCTTTTGGTACTGACAGCAGCAGTGTATGGCTCTTAAAAATGGAGCCCGACACTCTTGGTATTGAGGAACACAGGATTACCTGTTCCAACCGATTCTTTCTGAAGACATACCCAAACCCATGCCGTAAAGAACTGCAGATTGGATATATGCTCACAGAAAATGTCAGAGTAAGCATATCAATGTATGACATAACGGGCAAGATCGTTCGATGTTTTTACAGTAACACCCAAACACCAGGTCGTCATGAAAGAATATTGGATTTAGCCGATTTGCCACAAGGTGTTTATTTTGTCAGATTAAATACCGAAGAGCATGGTGAAATCACGAAACTTGTTGTTTTAAAATGAGGGAACAAACACTGCACAGATATATGATTATCAATCAGAATGGATAATCGATGTTCTGTTTTTCAGCATCCTCCGGATAAAATGCATCTAGCTGTCCGAAAACATACGAGTTTTTTTAATTCTATTTTTCCCCTTCCCTATAACAAATCATAATGCATTCGATTTCCATAGACCAACAGCTTCTTTTCAACTCGCCAATATGACATCTCCTCCTTTCACCTCAGATAAGCTTATTGAATCCATATTATTGAAATATTTCAGTAGTGACATATAGATATAATGATAAGGGGAGCGAAACACGCTCCCCCTTTCTCTTTTGTGTGGTATTTGTGCGGTCCATAAATCAAAACAGACCGCAACAGACAGAATTCCCAGTAATAGGCAGAATTGCGCAAGTGTTTGTCTTTATTGAGTTTGTGCGATTTTGAACGTGATCTCAAAGGTTATGAAAAAGGTTCAAAACGCTCTCACATGCCGAAGGTCATGCGTTCAAGTCGCATACCGCCCATTGATTCTCAACGTTTTGCGGGCACCGCCTGTTTTTTGCAGAAGCTCTTGTGCCAGATTGTATAATAGAGTTGAGTAGTATTTTACTCTTTAAAGATCGTTTACAATTTGATATAATCGTGCGGTTGAGAAGGAGGATACGATCCGTGCCAGTGATGGAGTTACCTCAAGGAAGATTTGGGGAAGACTGCCTCTG